>JBAXCW010000094.1:0-5059 GCA_037141275.1 Actinomycetes bacterium | reverse complement strand
CCAGCTCCTGAATATCGAATGGATTAACCGAGATCGCAAACTCGCCAAGCTCCTCATGGGCACCTGTGTTCTCGGAGAGGATTGAAACGCCATGGCGCTCGTTCACAAGCGGGCCCTCCTTAGCGACGAGGTTCATTCCATCGAACATGGCATTGACCAGAAGAACGTCGTAGTTCTTGTAAGCGGCAACCGCTTCCTCCAGGTCGTCCCGCAGCTTGAGCTGGATTGGCATCCAGTCAGGCGTCCCGTGGTGCTGGTTGACAACGGCGACGAGCGCCTCGATCCGCTCGAGGTATTCGAGGTACTCGGGCACATCCGTACGGGACGGCATCAGCTGCGCAATGAAGGAAACCCTCTCTCGGAACTCGGGGTGCTGCTCAAGAAAAACGTCGAAGGCAGTGAATCCGCGCAAGACGTTTTTGGAAAGGTCTGCGCGGTCGACGCGCAGAATCAGATGCTCGCGACGGCGGCGCTGCAAATCTGTTTCAAAGTCTTTGGTCCGCTGCTTCGCAGCGATGGCTCGCGTACTCGCAGCATCAATCGGCAGTGGGTAAGCCCGAACCCAAACAACACGCCCGTCCGGAGCGATCACCTTGCCGGCCTCAAAGTCAACCTCAAGGTCCATCAGGTCGCGGCAGCACTGCAGAAAGTTTCGGCGGTACGCCATCGTGTGCACGCCGATGATGTCGTTGCCAAGAATCCCGGTGAAGAGTTCCTCACGAAGGCGGGCTGGCAGTACGCGCCACGCATCGGACTGGGTCCACGGAATGTGGACGAAGTGCTGGAGGAACGCATCGGGTCGTTCGCGACGGATAACACCGGGAAGGGTGTAGAGGTGGTAGTCGTGAACCATCACGACTGGGTTTTCAACGCCTTCAATTTCCTCTAAGACGGCAGCGGCCAAGTCTTCATTGACCTGTTTGTAACCGAAGTCAAAGGCTTGGATTTCCTCTTTGCGAATGTCCGGCGCATTGGAGAGATCCCAGAGGTAGTGCTGGATGAACCACAGCATCGGGTTGCTGACAATGCTGTAGAAGCCGTGGTAGGCCGCCGGGTCTGACTCCACAAGGCGGACTAGATAGTCGCGTGGACTGTCGGGCAGGCTCACTGGGAATGCTTTTCCGCCATGGCGCCTAGCTGCCTCGGCGTCACTCTCTGACATGGCGGACGCCACCCACGTCACGTCGCGGTAAGAAGCGAGACCGGTCAACGCGGTCACCAAGCCACCGCCGCCACGGCGCATCTCGCCACCAGGCTGGAATCGCACTGGGCCTCTGTTGGAGACAAGTACGAGCGGCGCGGAGTCGTCGGTCATGACTCCGATTGCGCCCGAGTCATGATCTTTAGCCAGTCCCTCAGCAGTCGGGGGGTAAGGAAGTGCTTGCGCACATGTTCCTTTCCGGCTTTCCCCAATCTTGCGCCAAGCGCAGGATCTCTGAGAATGTCGAGTGTGCGGGCGGCACACTGCTCTGCGTCGCTGACTAGATAGCCGGACACGCCATCGGTTATCTGCAGTGGGATCCCACCAACGTCGCCACCGATGAATGGGCGCGCTTTCCAGATGGCCTCAGACACTGTCAGCCCGAACCCTTCACGGGTTGACTTTTGGATCAGTACATCCGAATAGGACTGGAACGCGTTCACTTCGATCGCTCCGACATTGTTGAAGTTGTTGAGGATGTGAATGTCAGGATCGCCAGCAGCGTGTTCAACGGTGGCATTGAAGAACTCCCAACCCTCCGGATCATCAGACGCCATTGATCCAACAAGCGCAAGCTGAAGGCCAGGAGCCTCTTCGCGCGCAAGCCGGAATGCGTCGATTACTCCAAGCGGGTCCTTCCACGGATCAAATCGTGAGACCTGACATACAAGGGGACGCTCTACATCCACTCCAAACTGATGACAGATGTAGGTGGCCTCGTCTAGGGAGAAGGCCATGTTCTTGGGTGCTAGAGGGTCGATCGCAGGGGGAACGATGTTGACATTGCCGTTCATTCCCTCCGGTACGTACTGCTGCATGTGGAACACGGACTCGGGGTAATCAGCGATGTAGGGCAGTAGTTGGCGGATGGTGTCCGGGTTAGGCGTGGATAGATCGATATGGCAACGCCAGACCCATTGCTTGGCGTGCTCTGGAACGAGGTTCATGATCGCCGCCGGCTGTGGGTCATGGACGATGCAGGTGTCCCAACCGCCCGAGAGCTGCTCGGCGTTGAGTTCGTTGTAGTGCTTCCAGTCCGCCCACTGCTGCGGGGTCAGATCCTTGGGATCTCCCTGGAGTGAGTTGTGCATCTGCTTAGTCGCACTGAAGAACTCGTCTTGCCCGTAGATCACTTGCCATTGGGCATCAAGTCCGATGTCGCGCATCAGCGGTAGCAGCGTGTAGAGGATCTCGGCAACTCCACCTCCGTAAGCCGTGGCCGACAGGTGCAGGACCTTGTGGCCTTGCAGTGGCTCGGCAAGAGCGTGGATCTCCTCAATCAGGTCGCGACCGACGATGGATGCGTAGTCCGCGAGCTGCTTGGTTCCTAGTGGGACGGTTTGAATCATCTTCGATGGCACGATACCCGCGAATTGGCCACTGCAAGCACTGAATGCTCGAAAGGGGGAGCCGCTGGTGTGGCTACGCTGGCTACATGCTTGAAGGTCGGCTGCATCGAGTGGTCTTGCTGTTTGTGATGATTCCGGTCTTTGCGATCGGGGCATTCTCGTTGCGCCCATCTCCCGAAGCTCGAACGGTTGCCCTCGCGCCGGATGCGTTTGATTCGCAAGCAGCGATGGCAGATCTCAAGAGCCTGAGGGCGATCCCGGACCGCTCGCCAGGCAGTATTGGGGACGACAAGGCGGCGCAATTTGTCGCCATGAGGTTCCGTGCGGCGGGTCTGAAGGTCACGGTCCAGCGGTCCCAGACATCAACAATTGCTGGCGATCGCAGCACGACGACGGTGCGGGCTGTCCGGACCGGATTCTCACAAGCCAAGGTTGTGATTGCTGCTGATCGGGCAACGCCGGGATCAGGCGAGACCCCCCTTACTGGCACTGCGACGCTGTTAGAACTCGCCCGAGCGATTGGCGGGCGAACCGTGATGCACACAGTCGAGTTTGTCTCCACGGGCTCTGGGCCCGGAGGGGCGCTCGCCGAATTCAGCACGCCGGCCGAGAGCACCATCGCCGCAGTAGTTCTGGGAGAGACGTCTGGTGCTGTCTTACACAGGCCGTTTGTTGTGCCGTGGGCCGAGGCGCGGTCTGTAGCTGCCCCGCTCGCGTTGGAGCGCACCGCTGCTGCGGCACTCGCGAACGAGACAGGACTCAACCCTGGCGCCCCCACATCGTCCTCGCGACTTGCACGCCTGGCACTGCCGCTTACTACTGGGGACCAAGGGCAACTGCTTGCCAGCGGTGTCCCAGCGGTGTCGGTCAGTTCAGCGGGAGAGAATGCGCTTGACGGATCAGCGACGGCTGGCGGCCAGATGGACGCCTTCGGCAGGTCCTTGCTCCGTCTAGCTGGCGTCTTGGACGGTGGGTCCCTGAAGTGGCCGGGGCCACCTTCCGCCGCTATCCCAATCCGCGATCGCGAGCTGCCCCCATGGGTACTAGGGCTTCTGTCGGGTTCGCTTCTTGCCGTGGGGCTCGTGGTTGGTGTTGACGGGCTGGCCCGTGCGCGCAGGAGGCGGATTCCCGTGCTGGCAAGCATCCGCTGGTTTGCCTCAGCCTGGCCAGTGTTCTGCCTACCTTGGATGTGGTTGCTACTTGCGGGCGCCACGGGAGTCATACCGGGAGTACCTGCATCCCTGCCGACGGCTGGTTTGGTCCCAGTTGCTTGGGCCGCTGTGATTGGAGTCCCCGTTGTGGGAGTACTTGGCTGGCTATTCATCCGACCGGCGCTCCGTGGCGGCAAGACCGATGACGGGCGAACCGATGCAGGGCTTGTCCCGGGTGAGGCGGCCCCGGCCGCCCTAATGCTCATTGGGGTTGCCGGCGGAGCAGCAATCTGGCTAGTGAACCCAGTCAGTGCCCTACTGGTAGTTGCCTTTGTGCACATCGCACCATGGCTAGTTGACCCCAAGCGGACAACGAGGCGGCGTTCTGGTCTTCTGCTCTTGACCATCACGGTCCTGCCGATCCTCTGGGCGATGCTGTCGTTGATGTCGTCGTTTGGGGCCGGCCCTCTTCAGTTTGCATGGCTGGTCATGCTTCAGTTCTCAGGTGGCGCTGTTGGCCTCTTAGGCGGCTTGATGGCCACCCTGTTTGCGGGGCTTCTAAGCGGAGTGGCCGTTGTCCTGTTCCGCGCTGACCAGGACACAGACTTCGACTTTGTGACCAGAGGGCCGCTCACATATGCCGGACCAGGGTCCCTCGGTGGGACGGAATCGTTACTTAAGCGGCGTTAGGCGCCGTGCTGCCAGCCAGCTAGGCCGGCAGACGCCAGGTTGCTGCCCGGCTCGCCGGCCGTAACTTCGCCAATCCAAGTAACACCGGCTGAGCCGACATCCGCCTCGATGGTGGCGCGAGCACTAGGCGGGGCAGTGAAGAGGAGTTCAAAGTCTTCACCCCCGGTTGCGGC
Organism: Actinomycetes bacterium; assembly: GCA_037141275.1. Lineage (GTDB taxonomy): Bacteria > Actinomycetota > Thermoleophilia > Solirubrobacterales > Solirubrobacteraceae > WLNJ01. Next base: position 495 of record JBAXCW010000094.1, on the reverse strand, counting down.
AAATGCTGCTGGGTCAACCCCTAACTGCAAGGCGATCGCCTCAACGCCATCCTGAACCGGCAAGTCAGCGAGCCTGATCTCCAGATGAACGCAGCTGGCGATCCCGATGTGGACGGAATCAGTCGCAATCCCATCTGAGATATCGATCATCGATGTAACGCCTGCAGTTGCTAGCGCACGACCCTCGGCGATTCGTGCGGTGGGGCGTAGGTGGCGTTGTGCAACTGCGCTGGTTGAGTCGCCTGCTCGGAGCGCAATCAGGCCGGCCGCAGAGCCGCCTAGGGCTCCAGTGACCCCAATCAAGTCACCGAGCTTCGCGCCATCGCGCCCGACAAAGCCCGGCTGCAGTGGGTCAACCCCAACGACTGTGACCGCCGCGCTGAGCGTTGGGGAGGAAACAATGTCGCCGCCGATGATCCGCGCGCCGCACGCGGTTGCAGCAGCGTCTGCTGCTGAGACGAGTGACGTTGCGTCCTGCTTAGAGGTTTCGGCAGG
>JBAXCW010000093.1:0-5073 GCA_037141275.1 Actinomycetes bacterium | reverse complement strand
TCTCAACTGTCGCCGGTGCCGGGGTGTCAACGATCCCTGTCTCGGTGATTGCCGACTACCCAGAGGTGTTGCCGGGTAACACCGTTGGGGTAACAGCCCAGTTCACAAACAATGGACCGTCGACAGCGACCAACCCTGTGCTCAAGATGGAAGCGATGTCACCCGAGGGATACGTGCGTGCCACTGGCTTTACCGTCACATCATCTGACGGCAGCGTGGTCAAGGCCGACTGCGTGCTCACCCAGCTGGATGGTCAGCCCGCCGTGGTGACCTGCAGTCCAGATTCACTTGATCGGGGAGTGAATGTCGATATTCGAATCGTGTTCCGGCCTAGTCCAGCCACAGGGCTCGATTCATTTGACGTGAAGGGCACCAGCAGCGCGGATAACTTCACCTCAGGGCCTTCGACTGCGACTGACACGGTCAATCTGATCCCAACATCAGACCTGCAGGTCACCAAGACCTCGGATGTCAGTGAGGTTGACCCTCTGGGCACCGTGACCTTCACGGTTGAGGTGACCAACAACGGCCCCAAGGCGACCGACGCGATCGTGGACATCCGTGACGCACTACCCGTTGGGCTGACAGCCGTCTCTGCGAACTGGGCTGATGACGCCTCCGGCTCAGGGTCCTGCGCGATCCTCGGCAGGAGCATTGAGTGCGCCAACGCTGCTGGTCCGATTGAGCCATCCTCCGGTTCAGGGATCAAGAAGATCACGCTCACAGTTGTGGCAACCGCCATCGCGGGAACCCACGGCCTGCTGGTCAACACTGCTACCGCTGAAGCTGGGCCACGTGATGTGGATCTCAGCAACAACGAAGCAAGCGCTTCCGTCACGGTGCTGCCATGGGCTGACCTAGCGCTGAGCAAGGTTGGTCCAACGGTGATGAAGCGAGGAGGAACCGGTGCGTTCACCCTCACGGTTGTCAACCGTGGACCGTCGACGGCAACCTCAACTACGGTCACGGACACAATCCCCACTGGGCTGACCCCTGTGGCTCCATTGCCAACGGGATGCGCCGCGGTCCATCAGATAGTCACCTGCCATGCGGGTGACCTGACTCTGGGGCAAAGCGCCACCTACGTGATCACCACTCGGGCCGCTTCCAACCTCACCCCAGGCTCGCACCTTCGGAATGTTGCGACCGCACACTCGCCCGTGCCTGGCCATTCGGCCAGTGCCGATGACCTAGTGAAGGTCCTAGTTGCAACTCCCGCTAGTTACGGATTGGGCTTGGCGATCCACGCACCAAAGGGCTCGATTCCAGTTGGGTCCATCACGAAGCTTTGGGTCAGAGTCGGCGCGGGTCGGGCCTCAAGCGCCAAGAAGGTAGTGACATGCATCAACCTTCCAAGCAACGTTTCCTACCTTTGGTCCAGTGGCTCGGCGTGGGGCAACCGCGTCTGTTGGCAAGTCGGGACCATTGCTGCGGGAGGAAGCCGGTGGCTTCCCATCACGGTGCTTGCCACCTCAGTCGGTCAGCGGACGGCAACTGCTGCTGCTGATGCCTCAAATCTGGCACGTGTGACCGACAGCGCTGTTGTGCGCACGCACTATTCCTTCACCGGCTGAGGCTCAGCCGCAGCGCCCGAAGGCGCTAAAGGTGTCGTTCCCCTCGAGGTATTTGAACCCGGGCGGCCTAGCTTCATCGATCGGCAGGTTAATCCCAGGGTGGCCGTAGCGGTCAGCTATCCGCTGGTCGACATCTTCGAAGAAGATGGTCACCGCAACCCCCCGCTTGGGCGAAGGCTCCTGAGCCCTTCCACGGACGTTTGCCACAGGATCGCCGAGCAGCAGCTTCGCGTCGGGGATCAACCGAAAAGACGGGAAGGTCAAGGGACCGCAGGTAAGGCTCTTACGAACCGAGGCTCGATTGAGCAGACCGGCCAAGTCGGCATGCACCTGCCTGTCAATCCGGATTTCGTCGCGCAGCTTGAAGCCAACCCCAAACAAGGCAATCAGCGACCCTGCGATCAGGCAGCCGACCCCGGCTGTACGCCACAGTTGGTTGAGCTGTGGTGATCCGTTCGCCCAGCCTCCGAGTGCATAGCCGGCAAGGAGGGCCAGACCAAGGTCGCAGAGCAACAGGTACCTAGGAAGCAGGGTCAATCCGCCAACGGCGATCAAGGCTGCCATCGCGGCGCCGGTGCCGATCAGCGCCACTGGAATGGCGAGGCTTGCACGCGGAACACGCGTCCATGCGAGCCATAGACCCAGCAGGCCCAGCAGGGTTGCTGGCCCGCGGATTCCTCCAAGTAGGACCGCGCCCACAACACTGAGTACCCCGCCACCTCCGTCAACAGCAAGGTTGTGGGCTGTCCGTAAGGAGAGGAGTGCGTCACCAGTGAATGACCAGTCAAGGCCAAACCAGATGGCCGGCGGAGCGATCACTGCTGCGACAATCAGCACTCGCCGACCTCGCGTTGCACCGCGCCAACCTAGTGCGGCAGCAAGTGCGGCCAAGAGCCACGCCTCTGGGCGCAGCAGACCTGCCAGCAGCAGCGGCAGCCAACCAGCCGTCGGCGATCGCCTCTGTGCGATGAGCAGTCCGGCACTGCTAACGAGAAGCAGGAACCACACATCCAAGTAGCCCCGCATGGCTTGGAGTAGCAGCCCGTAGGAGCCGATCATCAAGAGCCAGGCAACTCCACCGGCAAGGCCAGCCCCAAAGATCTCCCTGCCCAATTTCCACAGAACTGGGAGAAGGACGAAGAGCGCCGTCAACGTCAATGTCAGAAAGGCGGTGTTGGCGCCTCCCATCAACCCAAATGGGGCAGATAGCATTGCGATTGCCAAGAGCAGTGGGTGTTCCGTTGGGGCAGCCCAGACATCAAGGCGTGGGGACAAACCATGCTCGATCTGATCTGCCCAGAGCAGATGCCATGAGGAGTCGTATCCGGTCTGCGCCCCGCTGAGGGTGACTATCAGCCAGGCAACCCCAGCAACCAGCAAGCCTGCGCAGCCGACTGTCGCAACTTGGCGGCGCGCGTCGCTCATGTCACGGGGATCGGCTGTGCGGCGAGGTCCGGGTCGTCTCCGTCGGACCGGCGGGCCTCGCGTTCGGCTCGCCGTTGCTCACGTGTGAGCGGGATCGGGAGCGCCACTCCGAGGGCAAGGATCACCCACATGCTTGGGTCCTCAAAGAAGGCCGCGTAGGTCATGGAGTGGACTACTAGCGCAGCGAGGCCAGCTGTGGCAGCGGTCCTAGCGGTGGACCGCCGGGCTCCCTGAGCGACCCGGAGGAATCCTGCAACTAAGACCAGAAGGTAGGCGATCAAACCAAGGATCCCCTCCTCGGCAGCCGCGGTGACAGGGGTTGTGTGTGAGGCTGAAACAGCGGTTGGCGCACCGGCCTTCTGCTCGTGCCGATAGGCCTTGGAGAATGACCCCGAGCCCCACCCGGCGAGTGGTCTGGCGGTAAAGAGATCAATCCCGCCGCTGACCAAGTTGGCGTGGCCACTGGACTCGTTGTTGAGCACTCGTAGCGAGTGGACCTTGATCCCATTCTTGCCGGGTGCGACGACGACTGCTGTCACGCCAATGGCAGTCACGGCGAGGGTAATAACGCCCACCTTCCACCACGACCAGCGGAGCGCCGCAATGACCGCAAGGCCTGCGAGCAGACCAACCAAGCTGGACTGGGAGAGGGTCATCACCATTGCGGCCAGTAGGACAGCTATGCACCCGGCGAGCGCTGCGACATTGCGTCCGCGGCGGGTGTCGAGCAGTGTCGCGCTGAGGCCAACCATTACGAGCATCAGGAACCGACCGAAGATGTTCGGGTCAAAGAAGACGGAGTTGACCCGGAAGTAAGTGTGGAACTGGTTGCTGATCAGCAGCTTGGGGTTGAGCAGCAGGGTTTCGGTGCTGAACTCGTAGAACGCGAGTGCACTGAACACAAGCGCCAACCCAACCAGCACCATGGCGCAGCCGCGGATCAGTTGTGGCGTCCATTTGACCCGGATGATCAGCAGGTAGAGGATGCTGAACGGGATGTAGAAGAAGACCGCCTGCTGGACTGCCTTGCTGGGGTCGTTGGACCAGATCGAGCCAAGGCCGTAGAGCAAGAGCCATCCAGCGAGAGCCCAGTCAAGCAGCGTTGCCCGCCGCTTTTCGTCCTCAACTCTTCCCACCACCAAGGGAACCGCCCATGCAACTGCCCCCGCGGCCACCACAAGGTAGAGGGGAAGCAGCAGGTTGGCCGTGTCGCCCCCGACTTGGATTGGCAACCTGAATGGGAGGGCGAGGGCCACGAGGATCGGGAAAGCCCGACTGCTCTTCTGGAGGACGAGCGCGAGGCCAGCGATCACGCCAAGGCCCACAACTCCAAGCCCGATAGCTGACAGCGGCGACGAATGAATGAATGACAGTTGGGGCGAATCACTGAGGTCAAGGATGAGTAGACCAGGCGCGAGAGCGAGCGCCGTGAGGGCCAGAATCCCCCGCAGGCGCTCGTGTCCGACCACCAATGCGGCAGCGCCTATCGTGGTGACGATGAGGACACCGGCTGTGGATATTGGTCCTGAGAGCGCGGCTAGAAGTGGTGTCACGGCTCGCATAGTTTATGCCCACCGCCTACGAAGGCCGAGCGATTGGCTACCGTCTTGCCTCGTGAAGCTTCCTCTCGCAGCAACCTTGGCAGCAGCCCTGCTTCTGTCCGGATGTGGCAGTGAGCGAACCCCACTGCAATCCGGCGGGCAAAATGCCGTGGTCGGTGGGTCGGCTGGCTACCAGCCGTACCAGACCCGCGATATGGCTCTCGGCTGCATTAAGTCCCGTGGAATCAGCGCTACTCCGGTCGGGCGGGATGTGATCCTTTTGGGTTCGACAGGCGCAAAGATTGTGTTCGAGGCTGACCGCGGGGTCTCATCTGGAATGCAGGTCAGGGGACAGGCCGAAGGTGCTGAAGTGATTGGTGGCGCCGTCTTCTATGTCGGCTCGGCGGATACGGCTGTGACCTCTGGCGTGGAAGGCTGCCTCTGACCCTCAGGTCTGAGCCTTTCTGATGTCACGACTCCGCAATCTTCACAAGTCCAAAGTTCTGCAGGGCATCCTTTGGCTCGTCCCGCTG
>JBAXCW010000092.1:0-5105 GCA_037141275.1 Actinomycetes bacterium | reverse complement strand
AGCTCTTGTCAGTGCCGTGCGGGCCCGCTACGACATTCCCCAGCGCTGGTATCGGCTCAAAGCCCAACTCTTGGGCGTAGACCGCCTCGCTGACTACGACCGGGCAGCCGCTCTTGGCGGCGAGGACCCAGAGTTCGGGTGGGATGAGGCCTGCGACATCGTCTTTGGCGCCTACGAAGAATTCTCACCGGAGCTGGGCGCAGCCTCACGCGCATTCCTGACTGAGAACCGCATTGACGCACCGGTCCGACCCGGTAAACGAGGTGGAGCTTTCTGCGCATCGGTCACACCGGAAATCGGCCCGTTCGTAATGCTCAACTGGACTGCCCGCAGACGTGATGTTCTGACTCTCGCCCATGAGCTTGGGCACGGAGTCCACGGGACACTCGCCGCTGACCGCGGAATCCTTGAAATGAGCACCCCGCTGACTGTGGCCGAAACCGCCTCAGTGTTTGGCGAGGAGCTTGTGTTCTCCAGACTGCTTGAGGCAGAGAAGGACCCAGCGCAGCGCTTGACATTGTTGGCCGAGAGCTTGGAGGGTGCGATCGCCACCGTGTTCCGCCAGACCGCCATGAACAGGTTTGAGGCACTCGTCCACACCGAGCGCCGTGAGAACGGCGAGCTCTCCGTTGACCGCTTCGGTGAACTGTGGGCTGAGAGCCAAGAGGAGATGTTCGGCGACTCCGTTGAGGTAACGGACGGTTATCGCTCGTGGTGGTCTTACATCCCACACTTCATCGGCACCCCCGGGTATGTCTACGCGTACTCATACGGACAGCTGCTCTCACTCTCCGTGTTTGCCCAGTGGCAGGCAGAAGGTGACGCCTTTGTTCCTAAGTACTTGGACATGTTGCGTGCGGGCGGGTCAATGCCGCCGGAGGCGATCGCTGCCATTGGTGGCCTCGACCTGACTGACCCAGGATTCTGGGACCGAGGGCTTGACCTAATCGCGGACCGCCTGGCCCAAGCCGAGGCCGCTGCGGCAGCTGCCTAAATAACCCTTCAGGTGGACCCCCGACCCCATCTGAGGTAGCCTCCACCTCAAGTCACTTGGAGGAGAGGCGGAAGTTTTGAGTATTCGCAAGCAGGTCAGCCGTGTCGCTGTCGCTGGAACACTGTCAGCCCTGCTGATCATTCCTGCTGCGGCATCCGCTGCTGACGGACCTTGTTACTCACCTCCGACTAAGCCGAAGGTGATCTCCCACGTCAGCTACGCAGGGATGCAGTCCATCCTCTACTGCTACGGCCCGATCACAATCCGCCCTGGGCAGAACACGATTGACACAGTTGCGAGCCACCTGATCCCGTCCGTTCCGGGTTGGATCACGCGCTTTGACCCGGACCTGATTTACGCGGACAAGACAAAGGGAACGCATGGCGTACCGAGCGTTGACGTACTCCACCTTCACCATGCGGTTTGGGCTGGAATGGGTGAATCCGACCCACGCTGGGCTGCTGGAGAAGAGAAGACCGTTGTCCAGCTTCCAAGAGGTTTTGGGTGGCGCAGTGAGCCTTCCCAAGCTCCCTATCTACAACACATGATCCACAACCTGTTCCCCACCACGGAGCACGTTTACCTAACTTGGCGAATCGACTTCATTCCAGATACATCGCCAGACGCGGCCACAATCCGCCGGGTCAAGGCTAAGTGGCTTGATGTGGCTTCCAGCCCCAATGGACTTCCTATCTTTGACGCAGTCCGCGGCGCGGGAAGCGGTGGCCGTTACGACTTCCCAGAGCAAGCGACAACAACTGCACAGAGAAACCAAGTCGGGTCGTATCAGTACACAGCTCAATCTGACATGACTCTGGTCAGCGTTGCGGGTCACCTCCACCCAGGTGGGCTAGACACCACCCTCAAGATCCGACGTGGGTCCGTGACAAAGACTCTCTTCACATCTTCCGCCCATTACTGGGAGCCAGCCGGAGCAGTCTCGTGGGATGTCGCAATGGGCTTGAGCAGCGCTGCCTGGCGAGTCAACGTCAAGCGGGGCGATGTCCTGTCGGTAAGCGCTGGCTACGACGTCTCCAAAGCCTCTTGGTACGACGTGATGGGCATCATGCCCGTCGCTGTTGCTGAGGGCAGCACTCCGGGAGCGCCTGATCCATTCACGACCCCGGTTCCGCAAGCGCAAGTGCTTACCCACGGTCACCTTCCGGAGAACAACAACCACGGCGGTGGAACCGTTCCGCACGCAACCAACCCTTCGACGCTTGCTAATGGCACGCCTTCGGCCGGGACGACTTTGGGAATTTCAGACTTCATCTATGCGCTTGGCGACTTCTCAAACACAGGCGTGAGTCAACGCCCTCCAACCGTCACGCAAGGACAGACCTTCACATTCAGAAACAACGACTACAACCCAGCCACGGGCCAGACCTACACCTTCCACACCATCACGGCTTGCGCCAACCCCTGCAACAAGGAGACGGGTATCGCCTATCCGCGAGCAAACGGTGCCGTGGAATTTGACTCCGGGAACCTCGGGTTCGGGACAGGCACTGCCCAGAGGCAGTCATGGACGATCCCCAACAACTTGAACACTGGGACCTACTCTTACTTCTGCCGAGTGCATCCGTATATGCGCGGCGCCTTCCGCGTAATAGCTGGCTGAGCCCAAGGGCTAGAGCCCCGCTGCGCCAAGCTTGGCAGGTGGCTTGTTTCACGGTGGAGTCCTGTACGCTTATCGAACACAGTCCCTTGGAGGAGAGGCAGAGTCTTGAGCAATAGAAGCCGCATCACATTTGTCGCATTCGCAGCCACAGCGGCATTCGCTGTCCTGCCCGCTTTCGCATCGGCAGCCGACGGTCCTTGCTACGCCCCGCCGACCAAGCCTCATGTCATCTCTCATGTCCAGTACGCGGGAATGCAGTCGATCCTCTACTGCTTCGGCCCGATCACGATCCGCCCCGGGCAGAACACGAATGACTACACGATCAGCAACCGACCTGGTGACCATGGCCTTCTTCCAAGCACACCAGGCTGGATCACTCGCTTCGACCCAGACCTTATTTACGCCGATCCATCTAAGGGCACTCACGGCGTCCCGAGTGTTGATGTTCTCCACCTCCACCACGCCGTCTGGCTTGGGATGGGCGAGAGCGATCCACGCTGGGCCGCTGGCGAGGAAAAGACCGTCGTCCAGCTTCCAAAGGGCTATGGCTACCGCAATGACCCCACCCACAGCCTCACGCTCAACTACATGATCCACAACCTGTTCCCAACCACGGAGCATGTGTACCTGACGTGGCGTGTTGACTTCATCCCCGACACAGCCCCGATCGCGTCAACATTTAAGCGCGCCCAAACCCTCTGGCTCGACGTTGCTGGCATCAAGCAGTACCCAGTTTTCAACGCACTCCGCGGCATGGGCTCCGGTGGCAACTACACCTTCCCAGATCAGGCGACAGGCTCTGAGACAGCCAAGATTGGCTCGCGACACACGTTCACCGCGCCCGCCAACATGACTCTGCTCCAGACGGCTGGCCACCTTCACCCCGGCGGTAAGAGCACGACACTTAAGGCAACCCGCGGGAGCGTCACTAGGACTCTCTTCACTTCAAAGGCCCACTACTTCGAGCCAGCCGGTGCGGTGTCTTGGGATGTCGCGATGGCTGGAACGCCATCCAGCTGGCGCGTCAAGCTGAAGACAGGCGACAAGCTTGATGTCAGTACGACCTACGACGTCTCCAGAGCCTCTTGGTACGAGTCCATGGGCATCATGCCAATGGCCGTCTACTACGGCGACAGTGCCGGTGGTACCGATTGGACTAAGAAGCCGCTTCCGCAGACTGGTGTCCTCACCCACTCGCACCTCGCGGAAAACAACGGTCACGGTGGCCAAACAGTTCCTGGAGCGATCAACCCGTTGCTGCTGCCAAACGGACTCGCTTCTGACGGAAGCACAATCGCAATCAAGGACTTCATCTACGGCCTTGGTGACTTCTCCAACGACCCAGGAAATACGCTCAACCCACCAACCGTTACTCAGGGCGGTTCGTTCACATTCCGCAGCGATGACGTGACAGGTAATCCGTACAGCGACTACGCGTACCACACGATCACTTCGTGCACTAACCCTTGTAACAAGTCAACGGGAATTGCTTACCCTCGAGCCGATTCAGCACCAAGCGTGCTGTTTGACTCGGGAGAATTGGGATCAGGACCGGAGGGAACAGCTGCCGCTGGCCGCCGAACCTGGACGACTCCAAACACCCTTCCTCAGGGCACATACTCGTACTTCTGCCGGATTCATCCGTACATGCGCGGCGCATTCCGCGTAGTACCGCGCTGATCTACTAGACGTGAGCGCGACAACATGGCCATTCGGGGCTACTGGAGTCCCTCCGGCCAGAATTCTCTCCGTCCCCGGACGGGGAGAATTCTTCCTGCGCGACAGTGGCGGCGACGGGCATCCAATCCTTTTGCTCCACGGGTGGATGTTCAATGCGGACCTAAACTGGGGTCTCGCATACGGAGCTTTGGCAGCAGAGGGTTACAGGGTGCTCGCGATCGACCACCGCGGCCATGGTCGGGGTCTACGCAGCCGCAAACCGTTCCGTCTGGCTGATTGCGCGGCCGACTGCGCAGCAATCCTGCGCGAGGCCGATGCCATTGGGGCAACCGCAGTCGGGTACTCAATGGGCGGCGCGATCACCCAACTCTTGGCTCATGACCACAGGGACTCAATCTCCGGCGTTGTGATGTGTGCCACCTCGGCACAGTTCTCAAGCCCACAGATGAAGCGCTATTGGCGTGCGATGCCAGCACTGCGGCTCGCGCTCGGCGTGGGTGGTGTAGCCGCCTTTGAGCGGGCACTGGCCCAGATGGGCTTCCCCGACAGTCCAAGGTCAGAGTGGGTGGCGGCAGAGCTGTCCCGCGGCAGCTCTCGGGACATCGCTGAGGCCGGCAAGGAACTAGGTCGTCATGACGCAACTGGGCTGCTGGCATCAATCAAGCACCCGGCCGCGTCTGTCATCACCACTCGTGACAGGTCGATAGCACCGGAATTCCAGCGGAAGCTTGCCGAAGGCCTGCGCGCAACTGTGTCTGAGGTGGAGGCAGACCACCTCGCCGTGTCAACACACGTTGTGGAGTTCAATGT
>JBAXCW010000091.1:0-5124 GCA_037141275.1 Actinomycetes bacterium | reverse complement strand
GGTCATCGGACCATCAGAAAGTCCGGTGGCGATGCGGCTGCCCTTCATTCCCATCACGTTGAAGAGGTTGTCAGGTGCCTTCTTCCACCAGATCGGAACACCGTTGCGGTCAGCGACGATTGCGTACGCATTGATCGGCGTGAGGTGGAAGACCATCGGCCGGATGTTTGCGAAACCGAAGAGGGGGAATGAAGCCGGCAGCGAACCCGTTACCTCAAAGCTTGGGAAGTCTGTGGGGATGCAGCGGATCGAGTGTGTCGTTGTCTTGCTGCCCTTCTTGACCGTGATCATGAACCGCTGCCCTGCGGTCAGTGCAACGGTCTTCACCTGCGTGCCCTCAGTCTTGGTCTGATGGTCGATTGACACGCCTGTTCCTGCAGGTGACACGGAAGTGATGGCAACGCTGCCAGCGGCGCAGGTCGTCGTGTAGTTGAGGACGCTCGTCGAGAAGGCCGGGGTCAAAGTCGTGCTGCTGGTGACCGCGAGGGTGGTGGCAGCGTGAGTCAGCGCAGGGGCCATAAGAGCCGCGCCTAGCAGGCCCAGCACGAGGATTCCTCCCTTAATCCGAATGCGCATATGCGGACGCTACTGCTTCCTAAGTGATCCGTCTAGATGGAAGCTCCAGTGAGCATCAGCGCCAGCAGTGTCATAACCCCAATTGCGGCGAGGGCACCAATAGCAACCTGCCCTCTGTCCTTGTCCTCGGTTAGCGCCTCAGGGAGAAGATCCGCTGCCACAAGGGCAAGCATTGCGCCCGCCGCAAACCCTAGGGACCACGGGAGTAGCGCGTTGATCTCCTCAACAAGAACGAAGGCAGCGACTGCACCAACTGGCTGCGGGAGGCTTGTGCCGACAGCGGCCCAGAACTGCCTGGTCTTTGAGAAACCGGCTTGAGCCATCGGGATCGCTGTCGCAGTCCCTTCGGGAATGTTCTGGATCGCGATCGCAATGAAAACGAAGAGACCGAGGTTCGCGGACTTCGCTCCCCACGCTGACCCGATCGCGAAGCCTTCAGGGAGGCTGTGGACGAAGAGCACGGCGAACACAAGTATTGAGCGCTCAAGGTGCTTGCCGAGCGGCTGCCCATGCTCGCCCCGGTGGCGCAGCCCCCGCTGTGTCCCGAGCAGGAAAAGTGCGCCAACTATGAACCCAACGCTGAGTGGTAAGTACTGAGCGTTTCGAACTGGCTCAACGAGCAGCCCTACTGAGGCCGCTGTCATGACGCCCGCTGTTACTCCAAGTAGAAGGGGCTGGAACTGCCGAACGCGGTCAATCCCTATCCAACCGACGGGCAGCGCACCTAGGCCGGTGGCCAGCGCGGTAACGATTGCGGCAACAAATACGTTGAGGAGTGCCACCGGTTTCTAGAACCAGCTTCGGTAGAGGCCAATCCAGTTACGTGCCATCGAGCGTTGAGTCGCGCGGATGTTGGCGTGGCGGTAACAGATGCGCGACCGCATCTCGTTTTCAAGTTTGTCCTTCTGGTGGAATCCGGGTGTTGGGGATGCTGGCTGGGGGAAGAGGTTCGCAACGACGTTGGATCCACCACCCTCGAGGGGTACGAGGTGGTCAACCTCGTACTGACCGCGGTGGTGATTCCTGATCCCGTAGGAGGCGTAGACCAACCGTTTGGTCGCAGCGGTGACGTTTCGGACCTTGCTGCTGTAGCCCCGCACGCACATCATTGATTTCGTTGCGCCAGAGAAGACTGCTCCGGGCGTGCACTGCGGATCTGGGAGATGGTTGTGGACCCGACATCCAGAGCTCTGTGTCCGCACGCCGAGAGTGATGCTCCGCCCGGGGTTGATTGCAGCCTGGGCTTGCGGGCTTCCTAGGGTGGTGTGCGAGCTAGGGCCTTGAGCTGCGCTCGCCCCAGCCGCAAGAGCAATAGTCACAAGAATTAGCCCAAAAACAGTTACGAATTTGTACATGAGTCGACCCTAACAGGAACAAGCAGCCTCAACCTAGAGATTCGGGGGTGCAACCGAGCCACCACGGACCTGTCCTCCCGGGCCTCTGCGGGAAATCCCTATCGACATCGCCAGAAGCGGCGCCTACGTTCGAGGTACCGGTCCAAAACCGGCCTATCCAACTAATGAAAGTGAGAACGACCATGGCAAATGCACTGACACGATGGGAACCATTCGCAGATCTGACGGAGATGCGCGGCCGCCTCGACCAGCTGTTTATGGACCTCAACCCTCGGGGCGGTCATACCTATGCGCCTGCGATGGATGTGATGCGGGTGGACGGGAGCCTCGTACTCAGGTGTGACCTTCCAGGAGTGAAAGCCGAACAGGTTGAAATTGATGTTGAGGACGATCTACTCACCGTGCACGGTGAGCACGAGGAGCAGCATGAGGAGCAGGGAACGGACTTCGTTCGGCGCGAGCGCCGCTACGGGTCCTTTACAAGGTCACTCCCACTACCAAGCGGTGTTGATCCGGAGCAGATCAAGGCGCGCACGCATGATGGCGTGCTTGAGGTGACTGTTCCACTACCCAACACGAGCAGCCGCAAGGCTGCAGTGATCAAGCCAACCGCGGGGTAGACCGCAGAGAAGAAGGGGCGCGGTCGGGGCTGGAAACCCCAACCCGGCCGTGGCACCTCAGCGCAGGGACGGCGGAACGGTCAGAACACCTGAGACGTTGCGTCCCCAGCAGCGAACATGCCCATTTATCTTGATGACGCAAGTGTGCTGCCAGCCAGCACTAACAGCGGTAGCTGGACCAAGTGTCTGGGGCACAACTGTCTGGCCGTAGAACATCGTGCCGCTCTTGGGACCCCAGCAGCGAACAGTCTGGGCCGTGGTGACTGCGCAGGAGTGCTGCCCGCCAGCGGCCACAGAGATCACCTGCCCAAGGTCGGATGGGACGGTGCTCTTGCCGTACAGGTTGTGGCCCCAGCACCAGTCGTAGCCTGCTGTTGTGCGTGCACACGTGTGGTAGTAGCCGGCGTCAATCTGGGTGACTGTGCCGAGGTTAAGAGGAACGTCTGCTTCTCCGTAGGTATGAGCACCCCAGCAGCGAACCGTCCCGGCGACGAGGATCACACAGGTGAATCTGTAACCGGCGGAGATTTCGCTCACAGGACCCAAGTCCAGTGGTGGCTCTATCTGGCGGTAGTCATCACGACCCCAGCAGCGGACGGTTTTATCAATCAGCACTGCGCAGGTATGGAAGCCGCCGGTGGCAACCCGCTTCGCCGCCCCCAGATCGGCGGGAACTGTGGTCTGCCCGTAGCTGTTAAGACCCCAGCAGCGCACTGTTCGAAGCGCTGTAACAGCGCAGGTGTGGTCGTTGCGGGCCGAGATATCGGACGCCGCGCCCAGATTCCTCGGTACGTGTGCCTCGCCAAAACGGTCGTAACCCCAGCAGCCCGCCAAGGCCGATGAGGTGATCGCGCAGGAGTGCGGAAGGCCCGAGGTCAGCTTGGCAGCGACGGACGCCTGGGCGGGAGTTGCCGAGGCTGTTACGACGACAGCGATCGCGATCGCCAGTGCAGCTCTACTCGATCTCATGGCTGAAGTCATGTGAGGATTCTACGTTCCTGCCGTGGCGGTCAGGCTGAAGGACTGGCGAGCGAGATGTTGTTGCAACGCTCGCATACCTCTTCGGGGATGAGCCCAACCTTCATCAGCAGGGAGAAGGCCTTGCAACCGAGGCAGATGCCGAGGTATGCCTCAAGTGATGCTGCGAAGATCAGGCCTCCTAGGACCCAGTAAGCCGCAGTGGTCTCATCAAAGCCAAGAGCGAGGATCGCGGCAGTGAGGGAGAAGACAACGCCAATGCCTTGCGCAAACCGCTTTGGCGGGCCGGCGCAGTACTGGGGCTCAAAGGGAAGACGAGGAGTGATCACCCTGGTCGCGAGTTGCCCAAGAGGGCTAAGCGTTGGGCCGGTAAGTACGCGGGCAATGAAGCCGTAGGCGATCACGGCAGTCATCCACGGCTGGTCGAGGATGATGGTCAAGAGTGCCATGACCACAACGCCACTGGCAACGATCCTGGCCGAGATCTCATTGACCGGATTTGGGAATGCAAACAGTTTCTTGATCATGGTTGTCGCCTGACGAGTGAGGGGCAGGAGTCCCAATCTAGCCATCTGGTGGCGAGGACAGAGAGTGGGGTGCCAATATGACGCCTGTGAGCGCTCCTCTCAATTCCGGATACGCCCGTACCTGCTGGCCTGCGGAAGATGGTGGACCGACGCGGGAACAGGCTCCAGCGGGGATCACCTACCTCCTCGGTTCCGACAGTGAACGGTTCAAGCTGCTTGCGGGCCGTGCGGCGCCCGGCGCGCACATGGCTGTGATCGGCGCAGATGGCGCGATGTTCTTACTGCGTTCCCTGTTTGGGCATCGAATCCTCAAGGATCCAGCCCAAGCTGTGGTTGAGCGCATTGACCCGCTCACGCTGGAGACAATCGGCTCCTCTCCCATCTTGCCGGCTGGCCCTTGGTGGGCAGGCGGCTTAGCGGTACTTGCCAGTGGGGACATAGTTGCCGTTTCCGGCCGTTGGATCCACAGACTTGACTCCCAGACGCTGGAGGTGCTTGCCGCTAGGGAGCTTCCGACCGGTAGGCCACATAACTCCTTCGTGGTTCTGGATGACGGAACCATCGTCCTCAAGGACATTGACCGGTCGCTGGCGCTGCCCGCCGTGCTTCACGCAATTGACCCGCAGACCCTCGAAGACCGGTGTGCTCCACTGGACCTGGGCGAGACAGTGATCGCTCGTCTCAGCGCAGACGGAAACACCATCTATGCGGTTGGCGTTGACCACGCAATGCGGATCCACTGGGACGGCAGCACGCTCAGCGCGGATTCGGAGTGGCGCCACAAGTACAGGACGCATCCAAACCAAGGTTACGGCTGGGACGCCGTGGTAAGCGCAGGCCGGCTGTGGTTCCTAGACCAAGGCCGCCACCGTTTCAGAATCAGCATGCGTGGCTCAGGCCTTGACTCGGGGCCCGTTCGCCTCCATGCGGTTCCGTTGGAGAACGCTGCGGCGGCCACGGAAGTAGTGATCTGCGGTGCACCGCATGGGGGGATCACCAACCCGCCGCTGGTCGACCCTGACCGGATGATCGCCGTTGGCTACGACACTGCCAACGGGTGGATTACAG
>JBAXCW010000090.1:0-5156 GCA_037141275.1 Actinomycetes bacterium | reverse complement strand
GTATTCCGAATAGTCGCGTCGGAACGCTGTGTTCTCGCACCAAGTTAGGAACTTGTTGCCGACCCACTTCCATCGCGGCATTCCGCCAGAGATCGCCCGGTCGTCCAGCATCCGTGATCCGATCACGCAATCCGCGCGTCCCTCAGCAATTGGTTGAACCATTTCGGCCAACAGGGAAGGGTCGTACTGGTTGTCAGCGTGGACCATGACGACGACGTCAGCTCCGTCGAGTGCTGCTCGGCTGTAACAAGTCTTCTGGTTGGCGCCATAACCCCTGTTCTTGGGATGGCGAAGTACATCGAAGCCTTCATTGAGAGCAACTTGGACCGTGTCATCTGGTCCGTGGTCGTCAACAACAAGACCTCTGTCAGCCTGATCAGCTGGGATCTCCTTGGCGACAAGAGGCAGCGTCTTCGCAGCGTTATATGCCGGTAGGACCACATGAACCTTGAGCTTGCCACCACGATCCGTCATCAGGGGCCTCTCAGCAGCCTGGACTGCGACATTGTGGGCCAAGATGACCACCTCGTCGCCTAGCGGAAGCGAGACCATTCGGCGTCCCAGCGGTGACTTGCCAATTGGTCGCAGGATCGAGAACGGGAAGCCACGATCCGCAAGGCCATTGATCCAGTATGAGAACGCGAAGGTCCTGACTAGGTCCTTGTTCTCACTTATGACGAGCCCCGTAGCGCTGAGAAGCTCAGCCAAGGTGAGACGGGGGAGCAGGAACGTGTGCGCAGGTACGAAGCCCCACCAGTTGCCACGAGCAAGTCGGGCGAGCCGTGCTGATGGGTCTGGCGTGACAATGCAGAGCACTCCTCCCGGAGCCAACAGCCTCTTGCAGTGATCAATCGCGCTGACTGGGTCGGTCAGATGCTCAATGACATCAGCAAGCACGACCACATCAAAACCTTGTTCGTCCGTGAAGTCTTCGAGGCCTACTTCTCGGACATCGAGACCGAGGTCGTCTCGTGCGTGGGCCGCGTTGGCCGAGCTGAGCTCAAGACCCATCGTGTCGTAGCCGGCCTTCTTGGCCTGGTCGAGAAGGAGACCATGCCCACAACCAACATCGAGAAGTCGTCCAGCAGGCTTGTATTGACCAATTATCTCGAGGAGTCTGTCCCCAGTTGCCCGACGGCCAGCTTCCTCATCCAGATAGGACGTGTCGGTCATATCCCGGTAAAGGTCATGCAAGTCACCTCCGGCGGGAAGCGATGGCTGAATGACGGTTCCGCAGTCTCTGCAACGGAAGAGGTCACAGTAGATCCGGGACTCGTGATTGGACGGAGCCATGGCTGCCGATCCCGCTACATCAATAGTCCCCGGGTAGGCAAGATCAGCGGTACCACCGCAGATACGGCAGTCAGTTGTCTTAGTTGTCTCCTCAGGCATCGCCGGGGAAGAGTAGCCGTCTGAGAGAAACAGCGCGTCACGTGCAGCACAATTTTCCGCTGATGCCTACCATCGCCTCTGTGAGCAATCCCTCAATCGACATCTCCGTTGTCATTCCCGCCTACTGCGAAGAGCTCGGAATCGCGGTGACAGTGTCAGCCATCCACAAGACCTTGGAAGCCGAAGGCTGCGCATTCGAGATCATCCTTGTCGACAACGCCTCTACTGATCAAACCGTTGCGAAGGTGGAGGATCTCCACCTACCAGCTGTCCGCGTACTGGTCAACGAGCTCAACCGAGGTAAGGGCTGGTCCGTGAGGCGCGGCATGCTTGAGGCAAGGGGTACGTTGCGTCTGCACTGCGACGCCGACTGCGCCCATTCCCTCCCCAGCCTTTCCAAGATGCGGGACCTAATCGCGGCCGGAGCAGATGTTGTTGTCGGCTCGAGGCTCGGCCCCGGAGCCGACATTGGAAGGAAGCAGCCGCTACTTCGACGTATCGCCGGATCCTCGTTTCAAACTCTCTGCCGCGTAATCCTGAGAGAACCAACTCGGGACCGGTTCTGTGGCTTCAAGCTCTGGACGGGAGTCGCTGCGGAGGATGTCTTCAGCAACATCGTGCTCGACGGTTGGACATTCGATGCCGAAGCGCTATCTCTCGCTAGGCGGTTGGGCTATGGCGTTGTCGAGACCGGAATTGTCTGGGCCGACCGCGAAGGGTCGCGGCTTTCAATGCTAAAAGTCCTGATTCCAGTTACCCGGGAACTCTTGGTGGCCCGACGCAATGTCAACCGGGTTGCTTCAGGCAGACGCAAAGAAATCGTGGATCGACTCAGCAAGCCAGTCGATCATGCCCCGGCTGAGTCCGGGGTGACACCCGACCCAGACTGAACCGTCCGTGACAAGGTCGGCGCCATCCAGGCTGCCGCTGACACGATGACCAAGTGGCAGGTAGGCCGGCTGGCGAGTCATATTGCCCGCTAACAGCAGGCGAGAATCGATCTTGCGCTCCTCAAGGAACATCTGCAGGTCCCGCCTCTTTGCAGAGTCACCATCACGCAGAGTGAACGGGTAGCCGAACCACGACGGGTCTGCCCCGGGAATCATCCGAGGAAGTACCAACAGATCTTCCAAATCTCGCATCAGGCCATCCAAGTATGCAAAGTTCCCGCGCCTTGCTTGATGGAAGCCGTCGACCCGCTCCAGTTGAGCCACACCGAGAGCCGCCTGCATATCGGTGACCTTGAAGTTGAAGCCCAGATGGCTGAAGACATATTTGTGGTCGTAATCGACTGGCATCTCGCCGTACTGACCATCAAAGCGATGACCACACGCATTGTTCACACCAGGTGGGCAGTAACAGTCCCGGCCCCACTCCCGAAGAGAAGCCACTGCTCGCGTCCAGCCCGGGTCTTCGGTACCGACAGCACCGCCCTCGCCCGTCGTCATGTGGTGAGCCGGGTAGAAGGAGTAGGTGGAGGCCTGCCCAAATGTTCCGACTCGCCTCCCCCCAAACTCGCTCCCTAGCGCGTCGCAGCAATCCTCAATCAGATACAGCCCGCGGTCCTTACACAGGGCCTCGATGGCAACGGCATCAAACGGGTTCCCGAGACAGTGCGCCGCAACAATAGCCTTCGTTTTGGGACCGATAGCCGCCTCAAACATCTCAACAGTTGGGTTGAGCGTGTCAACCTCAACATCAATGTAGACCGGTACGAGGCCCTGCTGATAGATCGGGTTGACTGTGGTTGGGAAACCCACCGCCGGAGTGATGACCTCATCGCCAGGCTCGAGGGGTCGCTCAATCAGATGGCTACGCAAGGCACTGATAGCAAGGAGGTTTGCCTGCGATCCGGACCCAACGATTACATTCGCGGGGCGCTTGGTTGCGTTTGGAAGGTGTGCTCGGAACCGCTCCGCCCACTGGCCCTCAGTCAGCCACGCATCAAGAACTGCGCTGACAGCGTTCTCGAGCTCGGGCGGTCCAATGACCTTCTCCCCAACGCTGACTGTCGTCTCGCCCGGAACAAACTCCCGAGGGACAAAACGGGCCTCTGCATATGCGCGGGTGGCATCCAATGCCGCCGCACGCAGGACCTTAAGTTCGTCGCTCTCACTGGAAGTGCTCATGCAGGCGTGATCCTACGGATGCGAGCCGGCGGCCGCTTGGGTGACGGTCAGTCCGTCGCGCGGCGCCAAAGACCCCTCCGGCGAAGCGACTGCCGCTCCCTTGGTGCTTGCGGGACGGCATCAAGAGAATCAACGGCCTTCGCAAGACCAACAGCGAACGTACCCTTCGAGAACCGCTCGGCGCTGGCCCGGCAAGCAGCCGAGTCAAATGACCCAGGATCGAAGGTACTCAGTGCGTCCATCAGCGTCCTCACGTCGGGGCTAGAAAATAGCGCTCCGCTCGAACCTGGGATAACAGTCTCTAGGGCTCCACCGGCCGCCAACGCCAGTACCGGCCGACCCGAAGCCTGCGCTTCCACTGACGCGATGCCGAACTCCTCCGTCGCGCATTGAATGAGCGCCGCACAGCCGCTAAGCCTCTCCGCCACCTCACTATCGGCTACACGACCAGTGAACTCAACGGTCTCACCCGCCAGGCTCCGCAGCCGCCTCAGGTCTGGACCATCCCCCATCACAGTCAGAGGTAGCCCCATCTGGCTACAAGCCTGGACGATGACGTCGATTCGCTTGTGAGTCATTAGCTCGGACAGCACAACAAAGCGGTCCCCGGGCCGACCAACCCTGAACCTTCCAACATCGACGGGTGGGTGAAGAACCGACGAGGATCGACCAAACGAGCGAGCTAGCCGCTCTCTGGTGATTTCCCCATTGGCCACGTAGAGGTCGACCTCGCGTGCAACCGCGCGATCCCAGCTCCGCCAGCGACCCATGATCCCCTCAAGCGCCTTGCGGACAGGAAGTGGCCTGCCGTCCGTTGCCTCCAGTCGCTGGTCCCATGCGTAGCGGAACGGGTTATGCGAATAACAGATATGGCGTTGCCCCTCGTGGGCGATCACGCCGTGTGACCAAGCTGACGATGAGGAAATGATCAAGTCGAATTCGCTCATATCAAGCGACTCAACTGCCCTCGGATAGAAGGGGAGCAGACTCCTGAAGTTCGAGGAGGTAGGTCGGAGCTTCTGGAGATATGAGGTCTTTACACCCCGTTCTGAAAACCGACCCTCAGTTCCAGCCGGGTTATAGACCGGGCTGACGATCGTGGCGTCGGGGAACAGATCACACAGCGCAAGGAAGACTCTCTCTCCGCCCCTCAGGCTCAGGAGGAAGTCATGGACAAGCGCCACCCGCCCGTGTGTCCTCAATCCAGTTGTGTCTCCCACACCCACCCCATTTGTCTGGCTCCTCAGAGGGGCAAACGGTACAGCGCCCCGCTACTGCCTAGCTGTGATTGGAAAGATCTGGCAAACAGGTGGCACATATCCCCTAGCCGGGTGTAATACTCACCCACATGAAAAGACTCGCACTTGTGGCAGCAGCCACCGTCCTTGTAATCGCAGCCTTCCCTGCCGTTGGCTCAGCAGCAGCCCTCAAGAGGACTGTCCCACAGGGCTTTCTGGGCGTTGACATGGACCCCTGGACCAGTGGTGATCTAGGCCAAGCCGACATCGCGACCCAGCTCGACCGAGCTGCAGCAGCCGGAGTGGAAAGCATCCGATTCCCGCTCTACTGGTTCAAGATTCAGAAGTATCAGTCAATGGCTCTAGTCCCGGCTGGTGAAAGGGCCAACTACACGGC
>JBAXCW010000089.1:0-5162 GCA_037141275.1 Actinomycetes bacterium | reverse complement strand
GACCCGGTACCAAGGCAGCCTCGCCTGCACGCTCGTCAGCAACCAGCAACCGCTGGAGCCCCATCGTGCGAGCCCCCTCTGCAGCAGAGAGGGTACCCCTGCATGAACGGATCTCCCCCCCTAAGGAGAGCTCGCCGAATATCCCGGTTCCATCCAGAGACAGGAGTGGGACCTGCCCGCTCGCGGCAAGGACGGCGGCGGCGATAGCAGCGTCGAAACCAGGTCCGACCTTACGGAGGTTCGCGGGCGCAAGATTGACCACGAGTCGCCGCATCGGGAACTCAAATCCACTGTTGAGGAGAGCGGCCCTCACCCTCTCCCTAGCTTCCCTGACAGCCGTATCCCCTAGCCCAACAATCGCACACGCCGGCAGCCCCGGCCTAACGTCTACCTCGACCGTCACGGGCCGGGGCTCTAGGCCTTCGAGGGCAAATGTGGTGACACGGGCAAGCACACGCCTTACTCAACAGAGCAAGCTCCCCAATTACAGCCGCTATCTGCCCCGAAATGCATACGCATCCGTAACGGAGCCTCAAGCCCGCGGTGGATGGGCAGAGTTCTGGCAGTGCGCAACAGACACGGCACTATTCGCGGCGTAGCTTGGACTCCATGCACCGAAGAGCCAAACTCGGCCAAGCAGGTGAAGACTTCGCCCTCAAGCACTACGAGACGGCCGGTTACTCCCTAGTCGCGCAGAACGCACGGA
The DNA here is from genome assembly GCA_037141275.1 of Actinomycetes bacterium. Taxonomy (GTDB): domain Bacteria; phylum Actinomycetota; class Thermoleophilia; order Solirubrobacterales; family Solirubrobacteraceae; genus WLNJ01. The sequence continues at coordinate 4,456 of JBAXCW010000089.1, read as the reverse complement.
CCCGGTTGGGGGAGCTTGATCTAATCGTCACGCGCCCTGGGGTACTTGTGTTCGTCGAAGTTCGCACTCGCCGCGCGGGCAGCTCGAACCCACTGGAATCCATCGACCGGCGCAAGGCGCTTCAAGTCAGACGCACTGCAGGCCAATGGCTTGCGGCCAATACCACGCCATCTGGGATCTCAGAGCTCAGAATCGACGCCGTTGGAATAACCGTCGACAGTTCAGGCCAGCTCGCAAGCCTTGAATGCCTTGAAGGTGCGCTCTAGTCCAGCGGTGACTGTGGGGATCCGTAGGCGCTGGAGTTGAAGGACATTCGATGCAGCGGGCACGGGCCGAGGGCCTCAATCGCCTCGCGGTGACCCGCGCTGGCGTAGCCAACGTGTCCCTCAAAGCCATACCCCGGATACACATCGGCCATTCTGACCATGTAGGTATCACGGACCTCCTTAGCGATGATTGACGCGGCAGCGATAGCCGCACTCGTCGAATCCCCCTTGATCAACTTCTCCGATTTACCCCACGGAAGAACAACCTCAAAGCCATCGGTCAGATGAATCCCATCAGCCCGTCCAATCTGAGCGGTGGCATCAGCGAGGGCAGCGATATTCGTCTTGTGGAGACCATCCCTATCAATCACGGCAGCAGGCCTAATGGCAACCGCTATTGCCGCAGCGCGCTCAGTCACAGCGATGAAAAGTGCCGTTCTCCGTTCGCCCTTCCTCTTCTTGGAGTCATCGAGATCCGAGAGCGCCCGGAGGTCATCCATAGAGAGAGTGCTCTGATCAAACGCGACAGCGGCCGCAACCAGCGGTCCAGCTAGGCAGCCACGTCCAGCCTCATCTGCGCCAACAACCCAGTTCACATCAAGAGCACGATCAAACGCGAAGAGCGCAGGGGCCCTCAGCTCACCGCGTCTTGGCTTCTTAGAAGAGGCCAACCCGGTTTGGCGGCCAGTATGTGGCGAACGCAGTCCCGATCAGCCAGGCCTGGGGAACAGGCCCCCAGAATCGGCTGTCATCTGACTGGCCACGGTTGTCACCCATCATGAAGTAGGAACCAGCCGGAATTCTGATGGCCTTCAGCTCACACTCAGGGCCGCCGCCGCAGGCCCGGATGTAAGGAGCTGTCTGCAGCTTTCCATTGACAACCGCATAGCCGCCGTGAACGGCGAGCGTGTCGCCTGGGCCAGCAACTATGCGCTTGATGAAGGTCTGCGTCGACTCCTTGCCGGTGTTCTTTCCACAAGGGAACTGACTGCGCGGGCCGTCGTAGAAAGGACCTTGACCGAGATTGCCGCACTGGCTTGTATCAGCACCAGTTGGCGGATGGAAGACGATGATGTCGCCAACAGAAGGATTCGAGATCCGTTCCCCGATCCGGTCGACGAGAACTCTCTGCCCAATGGCGAGGGTTGGCTCCATGGAGCCGCTCGGGATCCGGTAAGGCTTCACCAAGAACTGCTGGACGAGAAGAGCAATACCCACTGCTGCAGCGATTACAACAACCAGCTCGATGACCGAGCCGGCAGTCGAGTCGCGCTTGAGGCTCACGCCTCTTCAGTGTCGGCGTCGGACGAAGCTGCGTCCTCAGCTGGTGCTTCCGACTCCGCTGCCTCAGCTTCAGGAGCATCCTCCGCAGGAGCCTCCTCTGCGGAAGCCTCCTCGGCGGGTACATCCTCAGCCGCTGGGGCATCTGCAGCAGGTTCAGCCACCGCGGATTCCTGCTCGGGAGTCTCGCTCACTGGCACATCGGTCGTCTCAACTGCTTCAGCTGCCTGGGCGTCAAGAGTCTCGTCAGTTGGCATTGCTGCCTCTGGTGCCTCTGGTGGGCCCTCAAGTAGCTCGCGCTGAATGGCCTGCTCTGGCCCGAGATCTGTGCGCTCGCGAACACGGGCCTTACGGCCAACGCGGTCGCGCAGGTAGTAGAGCTTCGCTCTACGAACGTCGCCTCTGCCTGCAACTTCGATCTGCTCAATCTTTGGTGAATGAAGCGGGAAGATTCTTTCGACGCCAACACCGAACGACTGCTTGCGGACTGTGATCGTCTCGCGAACGCCGTGTCCTTGTCGACCAATTACGACGCCCTCAAAGAGCTGAATTCGGCTGCGAGTTCCCTCAATGACCTTTACATGCACGCGCACACGATCGCCGGATTGAATATCCGGGAGGCGCTGCAGTTGCTCGCGTTCGAGCTTTTGGATGACTGAACTCATGATTTAGGTGGCCCGCAAGGGCAAGTCGGAGTACCGACGAGAACCAATGCTAGCCGTTGACGCGCTTAGCCGCCTTCTTGCGCATTTTCAGCTGCGGCCCGAGCCTGGCTTTGGGCCTTGCGCCACTCCTCTATCCGACCGTGGTCACCTGACAGAAGAACCTCGGGAACCGACCAGTCGCGCCAGACAGCTGGCCTTGTGTAGTGCGGATATTCAGGGGCTCCGTCCAGCGCCTCAGAGAAGCTCTCCTCAACGGCCGAATGCTCGTCTCCTAGGACGCCTGCCTGCTTGCGCAGAACTGCGTCGCAGATCGCCATAGCTGGAATCTCTCCGCCGGCCAGTACAAACCGACCGAGCGACACTCTGTCCGTGCAGAAATGGTCTATCGCACGCTCATCGAAGCCCTCATAACGGCCACAGAGCAGGGTGACCGATTCCTCCGCGGCAAGTTCGTTGACCAGCGCCTCATCGAGAACGCGGCCCCCGGGTGTCAGCGCGATGACGCGACGGCCCGGGTCTGGCTGGGCTGGGTCAACGCCGTACCGATCGCGCAGAGCGGCCTCGATGACATCAACGCGAAGGACCATCCCGGCGCCACCCCCAAACGGGGCATCATCAAATTGTCGGCCGGAGAGCGTTGTGGACTCCCGATAGTCAACACACTCGACTTCGTGACCGAGCTCCAAGGCATTACGCACATGATGCTGCGAGAGAAACCAGTCAAACGACTCTGGGAACAGAGTGAAAACGTCGAGTTTCATTCCGTTTCCTCACCAAGAAATTTGAGATTGACGTCCACGCTGCGCGACTCAAGGTCCACGCTTCGGAGCGCGTCGCCAATCATCGGAACCAAGAGAAGGGCGGCGTCCGCACGTTCAACTTGGAGCGCCTCACAGGACGGAAGCGGCAGCACTCCCACAACAACTCCAACTGCGTGGTCGCCATCTACGACAGCACAGCCAATTAGGTCAGCAGTCCACCACTCGTCGGGACCAAGCTCCGGGACCTCATCGCGCGGAACAGTGATGACGGCATCCCGCAGCGCCTCTGCGTCGTTCCTGGTGCTGGAGCCAGAAAAACGGACAATCGGGCGTTTCTCAGTACCGGAGAATCGCACCACGCGCCGATCCTCTCCATTGACCTGAACTTCGGCGCCAAGAACTATCAGTCCTGGGACCGCGTCCGCAATCTTCACCGAGCCATCAAGGCCGTGTGGGCTGGAGATCCTTCCGGCCCTGACATGTTGCGGCCCGCCGGCCATCAGATCACTCAGTCGATGATGTCCACGAAGACACGGCGTCCCTCGGGAGCCGCAGCCTTCACGATTGTCCGCATGGCCTGAGCCGTTCGACCCTCGCGTCCAATGACACGACCGTAGTCGTCATCAGCAACGCTCAGCTCGAGAACGATCGTTCCATCTTCATCAGCCTCAGAGACCTTGACGGCCTCGGGGTTCTCAACCACCGCAGCGGCGAGAGTTTCAAGCAGTTCGCGGACGCCCATGACCCGTTAGCGGGCGTTGGGGTCCATGCCCTGGATGCGCATGAGACGACGAACGGCAGCAGTCGGTTGAGCACCCTTGGACATCCAGTCCTTGATGCGCTCTTCATCAAGGTTCACCGATGAAGGCTCCGTCTGTGCGTTGTACTGGCCGACAGTCTCAAGAATGCGGCCGTCTCGCGGCGAACGTTGGTCAGCAGCAACATCCCTCCAAATGGGGTTCTTATGGCTTCCAACGCGTGTGAGTCTTAGTCTTACTGACATGAGTGTTTGGGCCCGCTCAGTGCGGGCGCCGTCGGGCTAGGTTAGCGGGAGTAGTGGTCTCCGTGCTTTCCGGGCAGAAACCGACCGCTGTCATTGGCTTACAACGGCAGTAGCACCGCGCAGTTCAACGACATGCACTCTTGTGCCGGGATCAAGCTCGATGCCGTCTTCCCAACTCCGCGCGGTCCAAATCTCACCGTCAATTCGTACACAGCCAACCGCTTCCTGATTCACGATTCGTTCCACAACCACTCCGGGACGCCCAACAAGGGTCCCGGTGCCAGCTCGTGCGCGAGCCTCGCCTTGATCCTGGGATCGAAGGGCTGGGCGGATAACCCAGTGACCAATCAGCGCAACTAGCCCAAAGACAAAGGCCGAGATCAGGAGCCCCCCACCGAGAAGGGTTGCTGCGAGAGCAAGAAACGCGCCCGCGGCTATTGGCAGCGGAGGGAGAGCGCGGCGGTTGAGGGCGATAGCGGC
>JBAXCW010000088.1:0-5208 GCA_037141275.1 Actinomycetes bacterium | reverse complement strand
TGCTCTTCAAGGGCGGCGCTGTGGCCAAGCAGGTCACCGGCGCGATGCCAAAGGCCGCGCTTGAGCGTGAACTGGAGCTTGGAGCAAGCTGAAAGGTCGGGCGGCGCCGTTTGGTCGTTCGGTCCCGCCGGCGCGGTCGGAATCGTTCCCCGCTATATATTTACCTTCGAGATCTGGACATGAGGTAGTGGTCTGTCCGACAATTGAGTCCAGCCCGGGAGGAGTGGTACATGAGAGAAGACAACGAGCAACGCTCAAGTGGCGTTACAAAGAGCTCAACTCTGAACGTCAATCGGGCCGACTTAACCGCGATGTTGCGGTTGATCCGTCACCAATGGGTGTTGGTGGTTTCATGTGCCGCAGTAGCCGGGGCAGCAGCACTCGCATACTCGCTTGCGGTTACTCCTCAGTACACCGCAACGGCTCAATTGCTCTTCCGAAACCCGGCACTGGACAGCGCTCTGTTTGGCTCAATTCCATTTAAGGGTTCCAGCGATCCTGTTAGAGAGGCGGCCACAAACCTCGCTCTTGCAAACGTACCCATGGTTGCCCAAACTGCGTCGAAAACCCTCGGAGCTGGCTTTTCCCCCGGACGTGTCCGATCTGCAGTAGCAGTTGCGCCATCAGGCGCATCCGATGTGGTGTACGTCAGCGCAACAGATCCTTCGCCCGAGGCAGCCGCCGCGATGGCCAATGCCTATGCAGCTTCGTTTGTTGACGTTCGTCGCCAAGCCGACCGCGCGAAGGTCCAGCTTGCGCTTACAAAGGTGACCCAGGAGCTGCAGGGCGGGCAAGGCGGCGACGCAGCATTTGCTGGAGGTTCTGCATCGTTGCAGAATCAAGCCGACCAGCTGAGGGTCTTGCAGTCCCTCCAGACAGGAAATGCAGAGGTGATTCAAGCCGCGTCGCCACCCGGTGACCCTTCCTCGCCACAGACCAACAGAAACGTCATTCTGGCCCTGTTTCTTGGATTCCTCATCGGAGTCGGAACTGTTCTGTTGAAGGACCGTCTTAACAATCGACTCCGCACTCCCGACCAACTCGCGGAGATCACTGGGCTGCCAATCCTTTGTACCGTGCCTGAATCGGCGAACATTGATCTTGGGACAAGGCTTTCCAGCCCTGAGACGGAAGCATTCACAATGCTTCGCGCCCGGTTGAAGTTCTTCAATGTTGACCGCAAGGTTCGCATCCTGCTGGTGACAAGCCCAGAGCCAAGTGATGGCAAGTCATCCGTTGCCTTCAATGTCGCTTTGAACGCTGCTGAAGCCGGTCTGAAGGTTGCGCTCGTTGAGGCAGACCTTCGAAGCCCAGGCATTGCTTTGGACAGGGGACTTCGGTCCACTCCTGGTGTCAGCGAACTCGCCTCAGGCGCGACAAATTTGCAGGACTGCATCCAGACCATTCCTTCCAGCGTCAAGCACGGCACCGGGCTTGACGTGATCGTTGCCGGAGCGATTCCGCCAAATCCAGCTGAACTGATGCAAAGCGAACGGCTGCATCAGATTCTCCAGGACCTGAGCGAAGACCACGAGCTGGTGATAGTCGACAGCCCGCCGATCCTTGCGGTTGCAGACACGACCTCTTTGCTCTCCCGTGTTGATGGTGCGATTCTTGTTGGCCGCGTCGGCAAAACGCACCGGCGGGCTTGCGCTGATGCCTACGAGCAACTTCGTCAGATCGACGCTCCGATGCTAGGTGTCGTTGTGAACGGGATGAACGAAGAGGCCGCTGGCTATGGCTATGGCTATGGCTATGGCTATGGGTATGGGTATGGGGAGGCTCCGCCTGTTGAGGTCCTCAACGGAAGTGACACTGAGGATGAACCTTCGACTCCAGGGGGCGCTCCAACCGCATCAAGCACGGAGAGCGCCAGCAAGACTTGATCGACCTCCACTGCCATCTGCTGCCAGGGATCGATGACGGACCCTCCAGCGTTGAGGAGGCTGTGGATCTTGCCTTGGCCTCGTATGAGACAGGAGTGCGGGTGGCGGTAGCCACGCCACACTTCAACCATCGCTACCCGACGGAAGTTAACGCCGCTCAAACTGCGCTCGCCACTCTCCGCGATGCGCTGAAGACATCCGGCTGCGAGCTAGATGTACAGCTCGGTTGCGAAATAGCATCAAACGAGCTGGAATCGCTTGGTGACGCTGACATCCGAGCAAGAACTCTTGGAGGAGGCGACTGCCTCCTGATTGAACCACCATTCCACGAGGCCCCTGACAATCTGGAGATGATGGTCAACGACGCCATGGTCTCGGGCTTCACTGTCATGATCGCCCACCCGGAAAGGTCGCTGGCGATGCTCAACAACATCCCGATGCTGAAGCGCATGGTGAGCCGAGGGGCGCTCTGCTCGATTACCGCGGCATCACTTCGGGGGCGCTACGGCAAGGACGTAAAGCAGGCGACGCTTGAGCTTTGCTCCATGGGCTTGGTCCACAACGTGGCTTCCGACGCTCACGACTTGCGAACACGTACGCCGGGACTTGAGGTCCCCACTCCTTGGCCGGAAGGCCTCCCCAGTCGCGAGGAATTGGAACAGACCTCCGCCTCTCTTCTGAATCTTGCATGAGGCCGCATTCAACCGGAGCAGAATAGTTTTCTGCCAGCGTGGGGCCTGTAAGTCGCTGGTAGACTTTCGCTCCTCGTATCAATTCCCCCTACTTCAGATTACGAGCTAGGACAAACAATGCAAGCCACGGTCACGAGCCCAACCCGCAAGGGAAACAATCCTCCGGCGGGCGAGATAAGCGGCACGCGCAAGATGCGGTACCGCCCTGACATTCAGGGATTGCGCGCGGTCGCAGTCATGCTGGTTGTGGCAGACCACCTGAAGATCCCCGGGTTCAAGGGCGGATTCCTGGGCGTTGACGTGTTCTTTGTGATCTCTGGGTTCCTCATCACTTCGCTGCTCGCAGCGGAATTTGAACGCAACCGCACCAAGGACTCCCCTGGGGGGATCTCGATCAAAGCCTTCTACCTGCGACGCGCAAGGCGGATTCTGCCCGCGGGCATGCTCGTCATCGCGGCAGTCCTGATCGCGGCGACGCTCGAGTTCAATGTCTTCAGGTTAGAAGAGGTTCAGTCCAACGCCTTCTGGGCAACCCTGTTCCTCTCGAATTTTGACCTGATGAGCCAGGCGACCGATTACTTTGCGCAAACCAATGCTGCCTCCCCGCTCCAGAACTACTGGTCACTCGCAGTGGAAGAGCAGTTCTACATCGTCTGGCCCCTGATCTTCATGCTGGCTGCACGAGTGGGCTGGACGCGTCGAGCTGCCAAGACACATGATTGGGGACGTCAGGCAACCATTGCAATCTTGGTGATTACAGTGCTGTCGTTGATCTGGTCGCTCATTGCCACCAACGCAAACCCTTCTTCGGCTTACTTCTCACCATTCACCCGTGCTTACGAGCTTGGAATTGGTGCGACGATCGCGGTTCTCACCCCACAGATCCGCGCACTCTTGACCCCAAACACCTCCCGCGCACTCGGCCTTACCGGACTGGGGCTCCTTGGCGTCGGACTTGCCGTGCTGACGTCCTCAACTCCTTACCCGGGCCTCTGGGCACTAATCCCTACCTTGGGAGCCGGCGCTCTGATCGCAGCTGGTCTGGCAAGCGACGATCACAACCCAGCAGGAACAGCGCTCTCCATAGCGCCAGCGGGCTTCCTGGGGAAGATCAGCTACTCGATATACCTATGGCACTGGCCAATCATCGTATTCGCCGCCTCGATGTACCCTGGCCTTAAGGGCGCCGGCAGGGTGGGAGTGCTTCTACCACTCATCATTGCGGTCTCATGGGCGACCTACGTCTTGGTCGAGCAGCCGTTCAGGACCTACGGAAAGGGGACGAGCACGCCCAGAGGCTTCATGGAGTGGCTTAAGAGCCAAGGGCGAAATCAGACCATCAAGGCAGGAGCCATGGCCCTTGCAGCGGCGGTGACTCTACTGGTGGTAGTTACATGGGCGAGACCGGCGCCGTCGGGAGGAGACACCCGTCCAGTGGCCGGGAGCAACGTTGACAAGTGGGCCCATTGGGACTCAACGGCTAGCCCCGCTGTGCTCGGAGCACCCGGTCAATCCGGAGACGCGACACCACCAGTCTCCGCCAAGGGTTCTGGATCTCTGGCTGGTGACGGCCCGGGTCCTGCACGAATCAAGGCAATTACAGAAGGGCTCAAGGTGAAGCGGGCAAACGCCCAACAGCTTCAGGCAATCCGGGGGGTCGCGTCAGATAGTCCCGAATGGCTTGAGTGCGCTCAAAATCAGGGTCCGCCAGCCGCATCATGTACCAGAGGCGGATCCTCAACTGGGTCCCAGCTCTCCGCCCTAAAGGGCAAGACTTCCGTGTTGCTTGGCAATTCCTACGCCGAGCAGTGGGCTGGAACCCTAGCCCGGGCGCTTCCCGCTGGATCACAGCTCACCGCATTGACCGAACGTGGCTGCGTTCCCTTCGATCTGAACGGGCTGATCCGACCACGTAGCGGAAGTGGCCTGCCCTGTGCAAAACACGCAACGTGGGCCATGAACCAGATCAAGAAGCTTAAGCCAGCATTGACAGTCATCTCGACGGACAAATGGCCGCCCACGACCCAGTTTTCTGCATACTCGGCCATCCGCGAATTCATCCGTCAGATTCAGACCTCAGGCACCAAGATTCTTTGGATTGGCACCGTTCCACGCGCAGCCAACTGGGACAGCTGCCTCAAGGGATCAAACGACATCTCAAGCTGTTCAACAAACGACTGGAATAGCAGCAGACTTGAGCCTTCGGCGCTGTCAGCAATCGGAACGAGCACCGTCAAGTTCTGGAACCCAGAGCCGCTTTATTGCTTGGTGAGCGGCTGCCCTGCCCTTATTAATGATCAGCCTGTCCGTCTGGATGGTTCACATCTCACCAACTCGGCGATGAACTCCGTCCTGCCCCAGCTGACCGTTGCCATGCAACTCGCTCTCAAGCAGCCCGCCCAGCCCGGGAAACCCGCCAAGCCATAGGCGGCCAGTTTCCGCGATCGCTGGGGAAGCAGGCCTTGGGCCTCCGAAGTCTTCGCGAAGATGGAACGTGTTTGGAGGCGTCAGAGTCCGGTGCCGTCGTATCCAGATGCAGAGAGCTCACTTCTGCGGCGCTCCACCATCGCGTCTGCTTCGGCCTCTGTTCGTCCTCGAAGCAGCAGGTGTTCCCTCAGCTCAACGTCGGA
>JBAXCW010000087.1:0-5260 GCA_037141275.1 Actinomycetes bacterium | reverse complement strand
ACAACCATATAGATCTGTCCAACCCAGACACCTTCGCTGACGTGTTCTCTAAGCACGAGCGGGGGGTCTACTCCGCTGCGTTGCGAGTGACCTATAACCCGACGCCCGCACAGGATGTTGTCCAAGATGTCTTTCTCCGCCTTTGGCGTAAGCCCACTCGGTTCGACCCGGCCCGAGGCGAGATTGGTCCCTTTCTGAGGTTGATGGCGCGGAGCCGAGCACTCGATCTTTGGCGAGAGGGTGATGCCTCCAACAGGGCTACGGATCGCTACAAGTCAGCCGCTGAGTACGCCCCTCAGCGCCTGGATGCTCAACCAGAGGTGGACTGCGAATCCCGAGATGAACAAATTAGGGTGCGGGCGCTTGTACGAGAGCTCCCGGATGCTCAGCGTGAGGCCGTCGCACTGGCTTATTGGGCAGGTCTTACTTCGGAAGAGATCGCAACACACGCGGGGGTTCCTGTCGGTACTGCCAAGAGCCGTGTACGCCTTGGAATCACTCGGCTGAGGGACGTCTGCGGGCCGGAGCTGGCAGCAGCCTGACCAAAATAGGATTGTGACGCAGCTCACACTCTTGCGCTGTCAGCGCGCTACTTTGGGTTGACAGCAAATCAAGCCGAGCCTCTCCAGCACAAGCCGGGGAGGACGGGGGACCCAACGCCGCTTCTAGCGGCAGGGGCGAATCGCGGACTGATGTCCGCGTAACGGTCGAAATGATCGCGAGCCCGACAGCTAACCCCGTAGGCGACAACGTTGCAGCAGGAGGCCGAACAACTTATGCAGATCCAAAGGTACGCCTCAATGGCGGCCGTTCCCTTTGCCGCTCTTGGACTTTCCGTTCCAGGGCTTGGAGGCGGGGCTGGCCCAGACCAGACGGCTTCAACACTTCCCCTGAGAGTCAACTCGAGGCTGATCGACTACGGCTCAAGCGTTCGCGTAACGGGGCTTACGCGTTTGGCAAGAGGAACCAAGGTTGTGGTCAGTCTTGGACGAACAGGAGGCACCGGCATCGTGGCTAGGGCCAAAGCTGATTCGCACGGGAGATGGAGCACCACTGCCCGGCTCTCTGAGAGCGGAAGGATCTCAGCAATCTCAGCGGGTTCGCGTTCTACTGCGAGCGCCGCTGTAAGCGGGCCTCAGGTACGGGTGCGCACTGTCATTTCAGGAATCGCTGCCGCGCCACTGAAGGCAGGGAGAACAACCCTTACCGCCCACGTCCGCCCTTCTAGGGGGTCCGTCTGGACGGTCAAGCTCGGCCGTCACGGGAGATGGACTCAGGTTAAAAGTGGGCATTCGTCGAGGACCGGAGCGATCAAGACGCGACTCTCTGCGAGGAGGGGTGACCGGCTCCGCCTTACCGTCAGCGGTGGAGCGCGGCTTGAACCGGCTACGGCACGGCTCAGCGTTCGCAGGTTCCGGCCAGCTGGTGCCTCTTGGTATGGGCTGTATGGGGATCCAGTGGCCTGCGGGGGTGTCCTTCACCGAAACACGGTGGGTGTTGCGCACAAGACGCTTCCCTGCGGCACAAAAGTCACGATCAGCTATCACGGGAGGACAATCGTCGCCAAGGTGATTGACCGGGGCCCATACATCGCGGGTCGGGAGTTTGACCTGACGGGGGCGGCTGCCAGGGCACTGCATTTCGACGGAGTAGGAACTATCTGGGTGACACCCTAGGTACGGCACTCTGCGCCGACAGTAGGCGTATGTTGAAGGTATGTCTACAAGCGCTGAGGAGCGGGACGAGCCCAAATCTCCCCGGATTGAGAATCTCGACCGGACGATCGCGCACCTAGACCTCGACGCCTTCTTTGTCTCCGTTGAGCTGCAGCGGCGGCCCGAACTGAAGGGGCTTCCCGTGATTGTCAGTGGCACGGGTCCGAGGTCAGTTGTTACTACCGCTAGTTACGAAGCTCGGAAATTTGGCGTCGGTTCAGCAATGCCAACCGCAAAGGCACTGCGGTTGTGTCCAGAGGCAGTCGTCGTTCCGCCTGACGGGGCGGCATACAAGCGGATGTCGGGCACTGTGATGGACCTGATTAGGCACCATGTTCCGCAGGTGGAACAGGCTGGCTTGGATGAGGCGTACGCGGATCTGACGGGAATGCTCGCGCCAAGTGCGGCAATGCGACGCGTCGTCCACGACATTCGTGTGGAGACGGGTCTTCACGCCTCGGTTGGGATAGGTCCTAACAGGCTGGTGGCCAAGGTTGCCTCTGATGCGGAGAAGCCAGACGGGTTTGTCTTCCTCTCTCAGGAGCAGGCCCGGATGAAGTTCGCTGATTCTTCGACGCGTCTTCTACCGGGGGTCGGACCAAAGACAAGGGAACGCCTTGAGCGGCTTCAGATCTACACCGTGGATGAGCTCTCTGAAGCGTCCGTCCAGGAATTGACCGATGAGTTTGGCGGGCGGCAGGGTCCATGGTTGAGGGCTAGGGCGCGATTTGAAGACGACACGCCAGTCCAGACAGACCGTGAGGCCGTCTCAGAGTCGAGAGAGACGACCTTCTCGGTTGATGTGGAGGGGATTGCCGAGCTCCGGGAGAGGATGGCACCCCTAGTGCTCGAGCTCTGCAAGGCACTTGAGACACATGGCCACAGCGGAAGAACCGTTGGGATCAAGATCCGGTACTCCGATTTTGAGACCCACACGCGAGCCCGCACACTCGACCATTCGGTCTCCGACCGCGCGACGGTTGGACGGATAGCAAGCCAGCTGCTTGACGAGTTTCAACCCAGCAGGCCGGTTCGGTTATTGGGAGTCCGGGTTGCAGGGTTCACCGGCGCGACGTCCAAGCCGCGCGAGCAGCTCTCCCTTCCATTCGGATGAGTGACCCAGCGCAAACTCGCGGCTTTGAGGCCGTTTCGAGCGACTGGACCGTCATCCGTGGTGAGGAGTCCGGTAGTGGCCGAGACATAGTCCTCTTGCATGGGCTGACTGCAACCCGCCGTTATGTGTTGATGGGCTCCCGTCTTCTGGAGAAGGAGGGATGGCGGGTGATCAGCTTTGATGCCCGGGGGCACGGAAAGAGCGACGCGGCCCCAGACGCGGGGGATTACACATACCCCCACCTAGTGGACGATCTTCGTGCCGTTGTGGCCCAGACGGGTGCCACGCGTCCCGTTCTGATGGGAATATCGATGGGGGCTCACACCGCTGCGGCGGCATGTGCGACGGGAGCAGTTGAAGTAGCGGCGCTTCTCCTCGTAACGCCCGCCTACATGCCATCTGAGGAGGTTCCGACTGACGCCCTAGCTCATTGGGACCGACTTTCTGAGGCCTTGAAGGAGAACGGTCCTGAGGGGTTTGTTGAGGAGTGGAAGGGGGGAGGGGTAGAGCCGAAGTGGCTGGATGTTGTCACTCGAGCGACACTCCAACGGCTCCGACAGCACGCAGACCTTGGGGCATTATCCGATGCTCTAAAGTGTGTTCCCAGATCCCAACCGTTTGCGAGCTGGGAGACGCTAAACGCGCTCACGGTGCCAACTACGGTTGTTGGCAGTCTCGATAGCTCTGATCCCGGGCACCCGCTAGAGACTGCTCGGAAGTGGTCGGATGAGCTTCCTGGCGCTGACTTTGTGGTCGAAGCGGAGGGTGAATCGCCGATTGCCTGGCGGGGAGCGTCCCTCTCACGCCTTGTAACAGAGCTCCGCTAGGGATTCACTCGCCAGAGCGCTACGAAGCGATCTGACGGAATCAGAGCTTCGTCCGCGGCATCCAGGAGCCATGAGCACGCTGATGTCGGTGATGGGTTGTCACATGTCGCCATCTCGATTGCGTCCCACGGCTCAGGGATGATGCTTGGTTGCGAGTCGGAGATCAGAACTATTCGGTCTCCTCTGGAGAGTGATTCCCGGCTTATGTCTGAGTGGTCGTCGTTCGCGGCCATCTCATATACGCCGCCATCGGCAGTTGCAATTGAAACCCGCGGACTGCGGAAGCAGCCCGACCACGCCGTGACACGATGATCCGCTTCAAGCACAAATAGGCCACCCGCGGCCAGTGCGGGTTGTAGAAGGGCGTCTGTTGCAGTGCCGAGAAGGACTTGGCTTGCAATATCGCCAGGAAGTGCCTCCGATACTGAGTTAGACATCATCACGAGGGCAAAGTGCTTGGAATCACTCGCTGCAGTGACTGCAAAGCCCGGTTTCTGACGTCCTGCGGCTGAACTTGCGTATCCGAGTGCAGAATTGCGGCACAATCCCTCTAGGGAGCGCCTGTGGGGTTCTGTTGCAGTTGCTGATGTAAGGGTTGATGTCCGAACTGTCATGTGTGGAAAGACGGCTATATGACTGTGTTTATGACAATTCGGTGTAACTCTACATAACATTGATTATCGAGCGTTAGAGCAAGATCGCGCCAGGCCCCAGAGTTAGCCCCGAGGGTCCCCCAATAGTGGATTGCCGTCAGGTCTGCCTGCGAACGGATCGGGCTCACCGTAGACTGATCCCCAATGGCGAAGCAACGACAGATCAGAGTTGAACAGCGCAGCGCGCTTTCAGCAATGCAGGATCTTGAGAACCGATCTGATGCGGAGCTTGAGTCCGAGACCAAGTATCGGTCAGCTGCCTACGCGATCCTCGGCGCCAGAGCCGCCGAGCGCTATGACGCGGACTCATCCCGAGCCTGGTTCCAGAAGGCCATCGCAGCCGCTCGCCCACAGGAGCGCATGGCACTCAAGCGGATGGCAGACGCCTCATTGGCCCTTGCCGAGCGCCGTGCCGGCGATCTCAAGGAAGCCGTGCAGAAGCTTGGCAGTGAGGCTCCGTCCAACGGGCAGATGTTCCTACTGCGACTGATGGGCATTGTCGCGCCGACCAAGTCCGCCTCCCTACCACGCCGAATCTTCGGACCAATCTCGATTGTGCTTCTCGTAGCCACGCTGATTGCCATCAGTGTTGGCATCATCGAGCTGGTGGCACTCCCACTGGGCGGAGTTACTTTCGGAGCGGCCCTGCTCTACGGAATCCTGCTTCTAGCAGCGTCACTTGGGGCACTTGTCTTCTTCGGCAGGCGTCGCCAACAGCGCGCCCGCTCACCTAAGAGCTGATCGCTAGCTAACGCGCGCGACCGTGATCTTCTGGATCACGATCGGCTTGGCTGGAGCGCCATCAGGCTGTCCCCCACCTTGAGTCGAAGCAGGATCAATCGCTTGCGCGCTGATCCTGTCAACTGTCTCCATTCCAGACACCACGAGCCCAAGCACCGCATAGTCGGGAGTGAGGGCGGCTGTCTCGCCGGTCACGACAAAGAATTGGCT
>JBAXCW010000086.1:0-5267 GCA_037141275.1 Actinomycetes bacterium | reverse complement strand
GGCTAGGTCGATCGTTGCCGGAGTAAAGCCGCCGACGAGGATTTGCGTGCCAGTCTGCTGGGCCAGCTTTGGAGTGACGTCCTTGCGGAGGCTTTCCACCAGCGCGGTCGTCTGTTCGCTCTGAGGGCTTGACCGGGGGTAGGCGACGAGGACGCCGGTGCTGCGGTCCTTACTGATCGGCATAACGGTCACCTGGGCTATGCCTGGGACTGCCTTGAGTCCGCGGTCAACTTGGGCAAGCGCCTTCTCCTTCCCGTCCTTGGGGAGGGTGACGACAATCTGCATTGGTCCATTGAAGCCCGGGCCAAAGCCAGTGGCTAGGAGCTCATAGGCCTTCCGTGTGGTCTGGTCAGGTCCATCGTTGCCAGCGTCATTGTGCATCTGGCGCATCCCAAAGGCGGGGATTGTGAGAGCAACGAGAACTGCCGTCCCGCCGATCGCGCAGATCCAACGATGACGAACCACAACATCAGCCCAACGGGCCCACATCTGGCCTTCTCGCTCCGCTCCTCTGCGCTTAACCCGGCCGCGACCAATCCTGCCGCCGAAGACGTTGAAGCCGAGCAGGGCTGGCGTCAAGGTGAGGGCCGCCAGCATGGTGACGAGCACGACCATGGATGTCGCAATAGCCACTCCGTATAGGAACGAGATCCCGAGCAGGACCATCCCCAGGATCGCAATCACGACTGTCATGCCAGCGAAGAGAACTGAACGCCCGGCTGTGTTCATTGACTCAACGATCGCCCCGTGGTGGTCGCCGCCGTTGTTGGCGTAGGCGTCACGGAAGCGGCTCACTATGAACAGCGAGTAATCGATTCCCACACCAAGGCCAATCATCCCGGCAAGCTGTGGTGCGAAGTCTGCGGTGTCCAGGAGGCGACTGAGGAGACCCAAGAGTGAGATCCCCACGCCAAGGCCAAATAGCGCTGTTACAACGGGCAATCCCATGGCCACGACTGACCCGAAGGTAAGAAGGAGAATGATGATGGCCGCAAGCAAGCCGATCGCCTCTGTCGCGGCTGGAGGCTGCCGCTCCGTCAAGGCGATTGCCTGGCCGCCAAGCTCAACTTGCAGTCCATTGCCACCCGCGGCCTTAGCTGTGTCGATGACCTTCTGGATTGCCGCCTTTGGGAGCTTCTGTCCGAGTTGATCAAAATCCAACACTGCGAAGGCAACTTGGCCGTTCTTGGATATCTGCCCCCGACCCGTCTTTGAATACGGGCTCACAACTGTCGCAACATGGGGAAGCTTGGCGACATCCCCGAGCATCGCTTCAACCCGCGCGGCAACCTTCGGGTCGGTGACCTTCCCGGTCTTGACCGCAAAGACAATCTGAGATCGATCCCCTGACTGGGAAGGCATGGCCTTGGACAGAATGTCCGCTGCCGCTTGAGCCTGAGACCCGGGGATCTTGATGTCGTTGGCGTAGACGGCTGGCTTGGCTGTACCGATGCCGATTACGGCGGCAAGGAGACCAACCCACGCAAGTACAACGAGGCGTCGGTGACGGATACAGAAGCGGGCTAGCCGTGGCAAAGCGACATCCTCAGCTGACCACGCCATTCGGGGCGGAATGCGGGCACGGAGGTGAGCTTATCCGTTCACAACCCGCCGAGACGCGGGAGTGCGCCAAACTTGGGGAAGTGTCAACCCTCTCCCCACACCAACCCTCAGTTGTGATCATCGGTGCCGGCTTTGGTGGGCTTGCCGCGGCCATCGAACTTGAGCAGCACGGCCATACGAACTACACCGTGCTCGAACGCCAACCTGAGGTAGGCGGGGTCTGGCAGGCCAATCAGTACCCAGGCGCACGCTGTGATGTGCCCTCGATCATCTACCAGTACTCGTATGACCTCCGGCCAGACTGGTCAAGGCGGTTTGGTAACCAGGCGGAGATCTGCGATTACCTCAAAGAAGCCTCAGAGCGGTTCGGTGTCCGGCCACGCATTCGCTTCAACACCTCCGTTCAGTCAGCGCACTTCGATGAGCTGAATGCATCCTGGCACCTGACTCTCGCGAGCGGAGAGACTCTTAACGCCGACGTGATGATCTGCGCAACGGGGCAACTCAGCCAACCCAAGATCCCTGACCTCCCCGGACGAGAGGCCTTCACCGGAAAGCAGTTCCACTCAGCTGAGTGGGATCACAGCGTGGACATAAGTGGCAAGCGCGTAGCCGTGGTCGGCAGTGGGGCAAGCGCCGTGCAGATAGTCCCAGCGATTTCCGAGCAATCCGCTCACCTCACCCTCGTCCAGCGCCACCCAAACTGGATTGTCGGCAAGATGGATTGGGCTCCAAGCCGGCTCGAAAAGAGCCTCGGGAGCCGCTTTCCCATTCTCCTGCGCGGCTACCACAACGCGATGTGGCTCTACTTTGAGTCGCGCTATCCCTTGGTCCTGCGCAAGGCCGACCCGGTCAGGCGCGTGTGGGAGCGGATCCTCAAGCACCAAATAGCCAAGGCGTTGGGTGACCCACAGAAGACAGCCGCGTGCATCCCGGACTATCCCCTCGGCTGCAACAGGATCCTGCTCTCGAGCGAGTGGTACGAGACGCTCGCACAGCCAGATGTCAGCGTTGTCAACTCAGGCGTGGCGTCGCTGGACACCAACGGCCTTGTCTGCTCAGACGGAACAAGAGTTGATGCTGATGTGATCGTCTGGTGCACGGGCTTTACCGCCACTGAGTACATCGCGCCGATGGAAGTTGTTGGCCGCAACGGTCAGAACCTTCGCGCAGCTTGGGCCGATGGCCCGGAGGCATACCTTGGCCTTGTAACAGCTGGATTCCCCAACATGTTCATGTCCTACGGGCCCAACACGGGCAGCCTTACAAACACACTGATCTACATGTTTGAGAAGCAAGCGTCGTGGATTCGCCAAGCGGTGGAACTTCTCGCCCAGACCGGCGGCTGGGTGGACGTCCGCAAGGACGTCCACCGCGAGTTCAACGAGGAAATCCAGACTCGCCTTCAGAAGACGGTGTTCACAGCGGGTTGCCCTGGCTGGTACAGCACGGACTCGGGCAAGGTCACCCAGGTTTGGACTGGGTCGCACGTTGAGTACGGCCGGCGCACTGAGACGCTCGATCCGTCGATCTTCGAGCGTGGTGGCTCGAAGACACCAGCCTGACCGACGCGAGAACTAACCGGTTACGCGTTCCTCTTCGAGGCCACGGTTCTCTTGGCGCTCGGAGAGAATCTTCACTGCGACAACCATCAGCAGAACGTTGACCAGAACACCAATCCCTAGGAAGGTGAAGAGGAGGCCGGCTGTGACCTTGAAGGCCATGCTGAGTCCGAAGATCGTCATCTAGGCGGAATGCTAGCGCCAAGGGCGGGTGGCTGACACGACGCCATACCCCGGTAGCCGATCAGGCCACCGGGGGTAGGCATTGAGAGAGGGGTTAGGCAGCGATGCGGCGTGACTCAAGGTGCACGCTGACCTTGCGCTTTACACGCTGAAGAGCGTTATCAACGGTCTTTGTGTCCCGACCCGTTCGCTGCGCAATCTCCTCGTAAGGACGGCCATCCAGGTAGAGGGCAAGTACTTCGGCCTCAAGCTCGGACAGTTCAGCGGCCAGGCAGTCAACCAAGGCACGCAACTCCTCAGATGAGACCACGCGGCTTGCGGGGTCATCGGTCTTCGGTCCGGGGATGAACTCCTCGAGCGTTGGCTCGCCTTCGCCCTGCTGACCGCCGGGTGAGGACGAGAACGACACGTATTGGTTGAGCGGAATGTGCTTGTTCCGCGTTGCAGTCTTGACCGCGGTGATGATCTGCCGGGTGATGCAGAGCTCCGCAAAGTTGCGGAATGACGACTCCCTGTCGGTCCGGTAGTCCCGAATGGCCTTGTAAAGGCCAACAAGCCCTTCTTGTATCAGGTCATCTGCGTCGCCCCCTGCGAGGAAGTACGAGGATGCTTTGAGCCGCACAAACCCGTGATAACGACGGACCAACTGGTCGAGTGCGCGCTCGTCGCCCTGCTTGGCGAGGGCGATAAGGAACCCATCATCAACCTTAGGCTTAGGTTGAAGGCTTCTTGGAAATGGCTGTGAACTGTATGACACGTGAACGTCCTTTCGAACGGCTTATTGCCGTGGTGGTCGTTGACGCACTGCCTCCCCTGGCGCCCCGCTTCTCAATTATGTCCCAAGCCCAGCTCTAGGTCTAAACCTACAGTTGAGGCTTAAGGAACTCCGTCAGCTTTCCATAAGCAT
Organism: Actinomycetes bacterium; assembly: GCA_037141275.1. Lineage (GTDB taxonomy): Bacteria > Actinomycetota > Thermoleophilia > Solirubrobacterales > Solirubrobacteraceae > WLNJ01. The sequence goes on along the minus strand of JBAXCW010000086.1, from coordinate 1,052 downwards.
GCACTTCTGTCAAGCAGAACTTTTGCGCCTCTCCCTCGAGGGCGGGAATGAACCTGCTTGGACCGCTGGTTAGGTCAGGCGCCGCGTTGGCGAACGGCTTCGTAAAGCAGTGCTGCTGCAGCGGTTGAGACGTTGAGCGACTCGATCCGCCCAGCAAGTGGAAGGGCTACCAGCCGGTCACAGGCGTCGGCGACACGTGGTCGCAAACCCTTGCCCTCTGACCCCATCACCAAGACGACTGGGCCGGTCCAATCAACGGCGTCCCACTGCTCGGCGCCTTCCATTGCCGCCCCGTGACTCCAGAAGCCTGCGTCCCTTGCATCCGCAAGGAAGTCGGCGATGTTGCGCACCTGCGCGACTGGCAAGTGTTCAACAGCACCTGAAGACACCTTGCACACAACGGGGGTTACCTCAGCACTTCGATGTCGGGGAATCACTACCCCGGCTGCACCTGCTGCTGCGGCCACTCTGCAGATAGCCCCGAAGTTCCTTGGGTCTTGCACCTCATCAAGTACAACCAAGAGGGCATCCTTGACCGCCAGGAGTTCGGCAGGGTCCGTGTAGACAAAGTCGGCAACCTCAGCGACTACACCCTGATGGTCTGGGGATTCGCAACGCTTCTCGAGCGCTTGAAAGTCTGCTGTCTCCACGGGGATCTGGGATGGCCAGTCCGCGTCAGGTCCCCGCTCTGTCACCCAGATGCGGTGGACATTGCGTGGCCCTGCGATCGCCTCGTTGACAGCGTTGCGCCCGTAGATGATCACTGGTCTGAGATCAGTTCAGGGCCGTTAGCCCCATCACGCACAGTCCAACCACGCTGGAGCAGATCATCCCGTATGCGGTCCGCTTCAGCCCAGTCGCTGGCGGCCCTGGCAGTCTCGCGCGCGGTCAGAAGCTCGAGAGCTTCAGCATCAGGACCGTCACCAGCGGTTTGGTCGAGCAGGTTCTCTAGGGCGAACACACTGAGCATCGCCCTGAGGCCATCACCTCCGATGACTCCCCCGTCCCTGTTTGCCTCGCGAACCCAGCCAAACAGCTCAGCTAGGGCGGCG
>JBAXCW010000085.1:0-5284 GCA_037141275.1 Actinomycetes bacterium | reverse complement strand
GTCGGGGGCTGGGGAGGTTCCCCTTAAACCGGGCGAAAGAATTGCCACGGTTGAGGCAGTGGCACCGCTGTCACTCCTCAAGCCCGGGGGAACTGTTGATGTTCTCGTGATGACTCCGGGGCACGGTCCGAGGTTTGTTGGCCGCAGGATGGAGCTGCTAGGGGTTCGGCATGCCCCGACGCAGGACGGCGCTGGAGGCAACCGTGTTATCGCTGACCTGAGGGCCACGATCAGATCAGCCCTCGCTCTGGCTGGGGCGGCAGCCTCCGGAGCAGAGGTGCGCCTGCTGCCGCTCGAGCGGTCGGGGTGAGCGGGTGACGGACGATGTAATCGCCTGGCTTAAATCCATAGCGCTTGACGAGAGAGGCCATAGTCAGCCGACGAGCGTCGAGGGGATCATGAGCAGCGTCGTCTCGCGAGAGGCCTCGGTATTGCCTGAGGAGGAGAGAGCGGTGCTCCTTGCGCGGCTAGTTGCGGAGGCAACTGGTTTGGGAGCAGTTGAGGCGCTGATGCGGGACCCAGCGGTGACTGAGGTGATGGTGAACGGCCCTACGGAGGTATGGGTCGAACGCCGCGGGCAGATAGAGCGGACCGATGTTTCATTCGGCTCCAGACAGGATCTTCGAGAGGCGATTGATCGTATGTTGGCCGGCTCTGGGCGACGGGCTGACGACTCGACTCCAATTGCCGATGCTCGATTGCCGGATGGGTCGCGGCTGAATGTTGTTCTTCCCCCGCTTGCCCCGAATGGGCCTGTGGTGACGATCAGGAGGTTTCGGCCTGAGGGAATGTCACTTGAGGATCTTGTCTCCGAGGGGACGATCGGGCCGGCTCTGGCCACGTTGTTCCTGGGTGCGGTGGAAGGTGGGCTCAATGTGATGATCAGCGGCGCGACTGGATCAGGGAAAACCACGACCCTTGCTGCTCTAGCCCGGTGCATTCCGCCTTCCGAGCGGATCGTGACAATTGAGGATGCGGCAGAGCTGCAACTGGAACATCCACATGTTGTCGGACTTGAATCAAGGCCGGCCGGGGTTACAGCACGGGGCGAGGTGGCCATTAGGGACCTTGTCCGCAACGCACTGAGAATGCGCCCTGATCGCATCATCCTGGGTGAGGTCAGGGGAGCGGAGGCGCTTGACCTGCTTGATGCTCTCGCGACAGGGCATGGGGGTTCGCTCTCAACGATCCACGCCTCGTCTCCAGCGGGGGCCATCGAGAGGCTGACGGGGCTTGTGCATCAGGCCGCGTCAGGTCTTCCTCACGCGGCGGTCGAGATCAGGATTCGCAGCTCACTGGACCTCTTTGTTCATCAGGAGCGGGACAGGGAAGGGGGTCGCCGAGTTACGCGCGTGTCAGTGTTCAGGGAAGCGACTGGGATGGCAACCGCGGATGTCTACCTGGACCCGGGCCTAGGCCTACCACCCATCTGGAGCGCCTGCGCGGAGGGCAGGGTGGCTGAGAATCTGAGAATCCCCGAAGAGGCGATTAGATGAATGCGGGTGGCATCGCAACCACCGGTGTGATGGGCAGCCTGCTGGTGGCTTCAGCTAGGTCGGTGCTGGTGCGCCGCTGGGCGCGAGCAGGTAGAGGCCACGGTCGGCGGTTGGCCAACCGCCTTGGCGGGCGCCGGCGGCGCAGGGCAATCCAAACCGCGGTTCCTGGGTTGACTAGGGCCTTAGCTGACGGAGTTGCGGCAGGAGAGACATTCGTTGACTCGGCCAGGTCTGTAGGGCGTGCAGGGGACGGCCCGGGGAGCCGGGCGTTGCGGAAGCTAGCCACTGACTGCGAACGGGGCAGTTCCGTCGACCTGTCGCTCAGTCGGTTGACCTCCGGTCCGCATGGAGACCTCTGGGCGCCGGCGGCCTTTTCAGTGGCGATACACCAGCGGTGCGGTGGTGATCTCACTAGGTCGCTACGCGCTGTGGCTTCGGCGGGTGAGTCGGCGCAGCGTGCCCGCGATGAAGCCCGGGCCGCAACCGCTCAGGCTCGGTTCACCGCGAATCTGGTCTGCTCGATGCCCGTGCTTGCCTTGCTCGGACTGGGGATGATTGCCCCCGAGCGTATGTTGCGGATTTGCTCGAATCCCTTGAGCGCACTGATGCTGGTGGTGGCTGGCGTGCTGCAGGGAATTGGTCTGCTTGTGATTCGGCGACTTGCGGTACTTCCGATTAGATGAGCTTGCTTGGTCAGCTTGGAGCTGGGGTGGCAGGACTGCTTGGGTCAGTTGCGGCCATGTCCGCCCTTGCTCTACTCCCGAGGTCCCAACGAACTGCGCGCCCTGGCCTGAGTAGGCCCAAGCTTTGTCGCGGGCGGGGGGAAGCTCGTCGCGTGACTGAGGCTGTGCCTGAGGTGGCAGCCGACTTGGCGACCGGCCTTGCCGCTGGCTTAGGTCCCTTCGATGCGTTGGACTATGCATGTCGGCACCGATCGGATCCGCTCTCCCTTGCAGCGCGAAGGGCCTGCGCGATGGTCGATGTCGGAGCCCCAGCTCGATTAGCGCTGGATGTGTTCGCAGTGGGAGGGAATGATCCCCGCGTATCGAACTTGAGAGTTGCACTTGAGTCAGAGATCAGGAGTGGGGGGTCAGCTCTTGAGCCCGTGGCAGCTGTGGCGCGAGCGGCGTCGGCAGAGCAAGCAGTCCGCCGCAGCGAGATGGCAGCGAAGGTCTCGCCCCTGATTCAGCTTGTTGTTGCCCTTGTTCTGGTGCCGTCAGCGCTTCTCTTAGCCGCGGCAGTTGCCGTGGCTGGTCTACCGAGATGAGGGTTTCTTTCAGATTGGGCGCCCATCTTGCAAGGAATTGCAGGCTGCGTGCGATGCGGGGTCCCACTGGCAAAAGCCTTTATACACGGGCCCCGTTGGCATATCTCTCAGCCTAAGAGTCAGGTTGTGGGGCAGAGTGGCAAAAGATAGTTGCAAGGTGGGACGAAGTGGGCTAGTGTCCGTGTCGTTGGATCGATAGCCGGGGCGCGAGGTTCCTCCCAACCAAACGCCCCGGCGCCAATCCATTCGAGATCAAAATGTCTTTCCTCGGCACCTACGACCACACCTTGGACGCGAAGAACCGGCTCACCGTGCCGGTCAAGTTCCGCGGGCCACTCGGTGAAGGCGCCATCATTTCCAGAGGTATTGAGACCTGCGTCAGCGTTTGGACTCCGAAGGGGTACGACGAGTGGAGCAAGTCGATGCTCGATGCTCTTGGAGGTATGACCCCTGAAGCAAGACGGTTCCGCCGAGTCCTGTCGGCCAGCGCGTTTGAGACTGAACTTGACGCAGCAGGCCGGATAATGATTCCGGCCAAGCTGATGGAACACGCAGTGATTGAGCGCGAAGTTGCCGTTATCGGCAACGACGATGCATTTGAAGTCTGGGACCGCAAGGGCTGGGCTGCGTACGACGCTGAGGTTTCACCGACCATCCTCGACCTCACCGATGCAATCGGCGCCGATGCTTGAGATGGTTTCAACGCACGTTCCCGTACTCGCAGGGGAGGTCATTGACCTCCTCGCACCGTCCCGCGGGGAGTCCGTTGTGGACGCCACCTTTGGTGGTGGGGGACATGCTGGTCTGCTGGCTGACCGCATAGGTGCAAATGGGCATCTGACAGCTATCGACAGGGACCCGGCCGCAGAGGAGCGTTTTGCTGAATTTGCAGGCATTTCCCCTGCCGAAACTACCTTCATTCGATCTGACTTCGTAGAAGGTCTGCGGGGCCTCGCGGCGAAGGAATTCAGAGCCGACATGGTGCTTCTTGACCTCGGCGTCAGCTCTATGCAAATTGACACACGAGACCGGGGCTTTTCATATTCCTGCGACGTACCGCTGGATATGAGAATGGACCCAACAACGGGGCTCACAGCGGCAGATCTGGTCAATGATTGGGATGAGCGCAGGCTGTCGAACACCTTTAGAGAGTTCGGAGAGGAACGCCACGCTGTGGTTATTGCCCGTGAGATCGTCCGAACTCGCGCTAGGGCCCCGATCACGACCACAGGCGAGCTTGTCTCGTGTATTGAGCGCGCTGTTCCGGCACCCGCCCTGTTTGCCGGCGGGCACCCAGCCAAGCGCACCTTTCAAGCCCTGCGGATTGCAGTCAACGATGAACTCGGGCAACTGGATCAAGCCCTTCCAGCAGCTTGGGAGATCCTCTCCCCAGGTGGACGACTCGCCGTGATCTCCTTCCACTCCCTCGAGGACCGACGAGTCAAGCACTTCATCGCCAAGCGCTGCAAGGGCTGTATCTGCCCGCCAGATCTGCCTGTATGCGGATGTGGGCGGACGCCGGAAGGTGAGCTGATCACCCGTCGATCTGTAGTCCCAACCGCGGGCGAGACCGCAATGAATCCCCGCTCAAGGTCTGCTCGACTGCGAGTCGTTCGCAAGGTAGAGGAGGGGGTATGACTCCATCAGCCGCCACAGCAGCTGCCAGAACTATGCCCGGGAGCGTTGCATCCCGACGGCGCCTACATGTCGCCCCCCTCGTGGAAGAGCCACGCCCAGCTAGGCCGGCAAAGCCTGTTGCTCCTAAACGGGCAAGGTCAGCGTCAGTCCAGAGGTTCGGTGGCAGCGTGCGCACAGGCAGCGCCCGGCGCTATTCCGGACGGGAGACCAGGTCGGTGGTAAGGGCCGCAGCAGTGAGCGCAAGCGTCACGCCTGAGCTCTCGCTCCCGGCAGTGGAACTCCCACGGATTCAGCTTCCACGCTTTGATCTCAGGGGAATTCGGCCTAAACGCCCAGCACTCAGAGTGCCGAGGCCCAAAGATGTGGTTGGTGCCGTCCGAACGGCCCCCGACCATGCAGTTACAGAGTTTCTTGCGAGCACACGGGTTTGGATTGGGGTGGTCGCCGTGCTCCTCGTAGGCCTTGTATTCATGCAAGTGAAACTTCTCCACATAAACGCCGGAATTGGTACCAATGTTGCCAAGATCTCCCTGCTTGAAAGGCAGACCGCAGAGTTGCGTATGGGCGTTTCAGCTCTGGGCTCAGACAGCAGAATCGTTGCTGATGCGCAGAGAATGGGCTTCGTTGAGCCCCCAGTGGGCTCCAGCCACTTTGCAGTCTGGAAGGCCGGAGCAGCAAACCGCGCTCTTGCTCTGCTCTCACAGTCAGGGTCAGTCGGAGCCGGAATGGTTACAGCCGTCGTAAGTCCGGCGGCAAGCCCAGTCGTAACGATCGCCAGTGCCCCTTCATCAGGTCAGCCGAGTAGCACAACAACGGTCGCCAGCTCACAGCCGCAGGCACCAACACCTTCGCGTCATACGCCCAAGACCCCTAGCACCAGCGC
>JBAXCW010000084.1:0-5306 GCA_037141275.1 Actinomycetes bacterium | reverse complement strand
CGATGGTTTGCAGTTCCGTTTGGTCGGGTGCGGACAAGTCCGAAATGGGCCCTTGGAAATAACCGACAAACCTGCGAGCCGCGTCAACCGCGGCGGCTTCGCCATCAACCAAAACGTCAATAACCCCAGCGGTTGCTAGGTCGTTGACCGGGCCGACCTGCTCGGGCGTAAACGACCCAAGGCCTCCACCTTCGATCATCGCCGGGCCTCCCATGCCGATAGTGGCATCAGGCGTGGCAATAATCACATCGCAGCAGCCAAGCAGTGAAGCGTTCCCCGCGAAGCAACGCCCCGACACGACACCGACGCGGGGGACCAAGCCTGAGAGCTTGGCGAAATTGCGGAAGGTTGGGACCACAAGGTGGAACAGTTCGGACTGGTCTGTGTCCCCAGGTCGACCGCCTCCACCTTCAGCGAACAGAATGACGGGCAGCAACTGCCGCTCCGCAATGTCCAGTACCCGGTCGGTCTTACGGTGGTTGCGTACTCCCTGAGTACCCGCTAGCACCGTGTAGTCGTAGGAAAGCAGTGCACATTGGGAGGCTTCTCCTCCGAAGATTCCACCGTTCACCGTCCCCACGCCGCAGACCATCCCGTCGCCAGGCGTCTTCTCAATCAGCTCTTCTACCGGGCGGCGAAGGCGCTGCGCGGCGATCGCAAGGCCGCCGTACTCTGAAAATGTGCCCTCGTCGCAGAGGTCTGTGATGTTCTCGCGGGCGGTCCGTCGGCCAAGTGCTCGTCGTTTTGCCACCGCCTCTGGACGGGCCTCGTCCTCAAGCTTGGCGCGGCGGGCAAGGACATCGGCGAGTAGGCCCGCGCCTGCCGACTCGGCGGATGCAGCATCTGGAAGGTCGGCGGCTATCGCTTGAGCGCCGCCTGCCTCAATCTCAAACAGCCGCTGCCCTTCCTCCACCTGATCGCCCTTACCAACGTTCAGTCCTCGCACCACGCCCGCGGATGGAGCCGTTACCTCATGGTGCATCTTCATCGCCTCAACCAGCAGCACGGTTGCGCCCTCGGCAACGTTCTCGCCCTCGGCGACAACGATCTCTTCAACGAACCCGGTCAGGGGTGAATGGCAGACACCTTCCATTCCGCTTACTACAGCGCACGCAGGGCCACTCGGTCGTGCGCGGCATCCTTCACCCGTAAGCCGGGACACGGTTTAGGGTTGTGCGAATGAGCTCCCAAGGGAAAATCGGCAAGTGGACCCCTGTCACCGTGTTGGCAGTCGCCCAGTTCATCATGGTGCTGGACACAACGGTGATGAACGTTTCAATCAGCGCTGTTGTTAAGGACCTCAACACCACGGTTTCTGGCGTTCAACTCGCAATAACGTCGTATGCGCTTGTGATGGCGGCCTTCATGCTGACTGGTGGTCGGCTCGGTGACATCCTCGGCCGCCGCAGAGCGTTTGCGATTGGCCTGCTGATCTACGGTGCTGGCTCGCTGATCACTGCGCTCTCTCCAAATCTAAGCGTGCTGCTTGTCGGCTGGTCGCTGTTGGAAGGACTCTGCGCAACTCTTGTAATGCCGGCAATCCTTGCCCTGGTCTCTGCAACCTACTCAGGCAAAGATCGTGCGATGGCCTACGGGATCCTCGGCGGAATTGCTGGAGCCGGAGCAGCAGCGGGCCCACTGATTGGCGGCTATGTGACCACCACCTTCTCGTGGCGCTATGTGTTTGCCGCTGAGACCGTGATCGTCCTTGGGCTTCTAGCGATCGGCCTGCGCAAGGTCGCCAACCCGGCGCCGAAGGGTGGCCGACTTTCCCTTGTGGACGTCGTGATGACCTCAACCGGGATGGCAGCGATCGTCTTGGGGATTCTCCAAGCGAGCCGCTGGGGCTTCATCCTTCCAACCAGCCCACCGGTGGTGAACGGGACGGAGATCACGCCACTCGGACTCTCCCCAGTTCCGTTCATTGTGGGAATTGGTGTGCTGATCTTGGCTCTCTACGGTCGCCGCGCGACTCGGAGCGAAGCCCGCGACGGCCAGCCGCTCCTTCGGCCATCCCTGCTTGGGATTTCCCAAATGCGCAACGGGCTTTCAATGCTCACGAGCACGCAACTCGTGTTGGGCGGCATGTTCTTCACCCTGCCGCTCTTCCTCCAGGTCACCTTGGAGAAGGACGCCCTGCAAACGGGGATTGAGATCCTTCCCCTCTCCCTAGCGATGGTGGCGTCCTCTGTCGTTGGATCGCGGCTCGCCATCAAGTACTCAACGAGAACGGTCGTCATGGCTGGATTACTCGTTCTCTCAGCGGGCCTTCTCATCCTTGTGGGCACGATCAGCCCTGACTTCCAGTCGACTGAGTTCTCAATCGGAATGGCTATTGCCGGAACGGGCCTAGGTCTTGTTATCAGCCAGTTGGGCAACGTGATCATGAGTTCGGTCGACGAGAACTCAACCGGCGAGGCAGGCGGACTCCAAGGAACCGCACAAAACTTAGGGATGGCGTTGGGTACCGCCCTAATTGGTGGGGTTCTGATGGCCGGCCTCACCACAGGATTCAAGGACCGGGCTGCGTCCGACCCACAGATTCCCCCTCAGGTTCAACAGCTCGTCGCATCTGAAACAAAGGACGGGGTGCAGGTTGTCTCCAAGTCCGCAGCCGTCCAGACCGCCGAAGCCGCGGGCCTGTCGCCAAGCGAGGTTGAGACGGTGTCAGCGCACTACATGGACGCCCAGATCGCCGCCCTCCGTAAGGCACTCGCAGTAGTGGCGATGCTTGCCCTGCTGGGGCTCTTCATCGCGAAGCGCCTCCCCGCAGTGCCAGCTGGCTCTGCGGTCAACGATCAGACCTCACTCGGGTAGCTTGTCCCGCGGGCGCAGCCCCGGGAATCATGGAATGTTGGAGCAGTTCTGTGGGTATCCCTTGTTGTGAGCAAGACACTCAGCTTTGGCTTTGGACAGAGCTTGATTCTGATTTTGGTTCTGATTTTGGTTCTGGTTCTGCTGCCTGACCGTGTCAGTAACTGTTGATGTCGTCAAACTGCTACTTCCCGACGACCCGCTACTTCCACCACAAGCCGCGACGGATAGTGCGAGAGCCAGACAGCACGATGCTGCGAGCGCGATGCGAACTAAGTGAGGCACAGTGATCGTCCTTCCATCCGGCCCGATTGGATGGGACTTGAGCCGGATGATTCAACGGTACCCCCGATTCCGAGGGCCTAGGATTCGCTTCTCTTCGCGGCTCCTGTCGCCAACGGTGCGCATCTGTGAGACACTGCACACATGAACAAAACTCTGGGAGGGGTAGCGGTTCTCGCGGCATCAGCAGCACTCTTGACCATGGCAGCATCAGCTGGAGCCACGAGCGCCTGTAACGGCTCATCAAAGCTCTGCTCGAGAACATTGGACAAGGTGGTTCTGCCTGGCAGTCATAACTCGATGTCAAGCAAGGAGTTTGGGTTCGGGATTCCAAACCACCAGTACGGCATTCCCCACCAGCTTGCGAACGGGATCCGGGCAATGTTGATTGACACGCACTACGGCAAGCCAAGGACCATCACCTTCCTCGGTAAGCCAACCGTCGTGATTGACGATGTCACCGAATCCACGCCTGGCCGCCTTCCATACCTGTGTCATGTCTCGTGCCTATCGGGGGCCATCCCCCTCGCGACCGGACTCAAGGCCGTTGCCGACTTCCTCAAGACACACAACCGCGAGGTGATGATCTTCGTAAACGAGTCCTACATCACTCCAGCGGACTTCTCGACCGCCGTCACATCCAGCGGCTTGCTGCAGTACGTCTACAAGGGCTCGACCACCACGTATCCAACGCTGTCAAAGATGATCAGCACGGGTGGCAGGGTTGTCATGTTCTCCGAGGGGAACACCGGCACCGTCGCCTGGTACCACGAGGGCTACGCAGGATCACTTCAGGAGACTCCTTACTCCTTCCTCACAGCCAACCTGCTGGCAGACCCAGCCAACTTGGCCACCTCATGCATCACTAACCGGGGTGGGTCATCCGGCAATCTGTTCCTGATGAACCACTTCATCACGCCAACGCTGACCGCTTCTTATGCAGCTGACCTGCTCACTACTGCGGCCGCCGTCAATGGCAAGGCAACAATCGTTGCCAGAGCCAACGCGTGCAAGACCGCTCGGGGCAAGTACCCCAACATTATTGCCGTTGACCAGACTCAACTGGGCGATGTCATCGGAGCTGCCAAGCAGCTCAACGGGGTTTAGCTCAGACCCAACGAGTAGCGATTGATCAGACTCCGCGGCCCGTGAACTTCACGACCCGCGGACCTGATCCGTCATCGCCAGTGACATAGAGGCTGGCGGTCGCCGAAGTCTTAGTGGTCGGCGTGAAGATGAAGTTGACCGTCACTGACCTTCCGGGTGCGATCCTCCCACCCTCGTCCAGTGCGCCTGACTGCCTAAACGCGCCTCCAACGGGCGGCTTGTACTTGGTCAATGTGACGGTGGCGCCGCCGGTGTTAGTCAACACCAGCGTCTTACTCAGGTGAGAACCAAGCCTCACTGATCCGAAGCTGATGCTCGCGGACGGACTTAGGACTAGCTCCCCTGGCTTGACGGCGAACCCGAGCAGACCGACGGTTCTCGAACCAGCCGCTTCGCCCCCGTTGGTCCGGACCGTTAGTGAAGACTTGAGCGATCCAACCCTTCTGGGATTCCATGTCAACCCAAGCGCAACCGATGCCCCTGAAGGAACATGTATTGGGAACCTGATCCCCGACTGCAGGGCCACGCCGGTTGGCAGGCTGGAAACCGAGTTGATCAGCAGTTCTGCATTGCCCTGATTCGCCAGTGTCAGAGAAGCACGCCCGGTTGTTCTGTAGACGGTCGAGCCAAATGTGACAGCCGCCGGAGAAAGCTTCAACCAAGGGCCGGAGGCCAGGGCGTCCGCGGCGATCGCAAACGTCACCGCGCCACTCCCAGTGTTGGCAGTCAGGGTTGACCCAACCGGCCCTGGCTTTGTGGGCAGGAACTGAATTGGAACATCCACTGAGTCGCCAGCAGCAAGGTGAATCGGGAACGACAAGCCGGAGGACTGAACCGTGAAGGCGGTGCGAGCCGTCGTGGACAACGAATTGATCGTCACGGGATTAGCCCCGGCCGTGACGGTGACGTTGCCAGTTGTCGCTGCGCCGACCGTTGAGCTACCCAAGAACGTCCCTGCTGCAGTGAGGGCTGTTTGAGTGGGCTGACCAAAACCGATCAGGCGTCCTTCCAAGTTGCCCACGTAGATCTTTCCACCAGCGACACCGGGCGGCGAATAGCGAGTGCCCGTGCCGATCGACCAGGTGCGAATCGGGGCATATTCC
>JBAXCW010000083.1:0-5317 GCA_037141275.1 Actinomycetes bacterium | reverse complement strand
TGTCATGGCTGACGTTGTGGCGATGGTTTCCGACCGAGTCCGTAATCGGCAGGAGGTCTTGACGACCATGGGGGTTGAGCCTGGTGGCTATCTGCTCGTTACTGCCCATCGTGCTGGGACCGTGGACACGGCAGAAGGTTTGGAGGGCTTGATCGGCGTGCTTGAGGGCCTCACCCTCCCCGTGGTCTTGCCACTGCACCCAAGGACCGCCGCTCGGCTTGAGGAGCACGGCATGCGTTCAAGGTTGGACGCCATTGAGCACCTGACCGTCACCGCGCCATTGGGCTACATCGACTTCCAGTCACTGCTGGTCAATGCCTCGGCGTTACTGACTGATTCCGGCGGCGCACAGAAAGAGGCTTACCTGAGCGGCGTGCGCTGCGTGACGCTCCGGACTACTACTGAATGGACGGAAACCGTTGATGCTGGTTGGAACACCCTGACCGGTCTTGATGCGGCGGCTGTGGTGGCAGCGCTGGCTGCTGACCTGCCATCGGCGAGACCGGATTTGTACGGTGATGCCCGCGCCGGTGACAGAGTCGCCGCGGCGCTTAGACTGGCGCTCTGATGCGCGTCGGGATCGTCGGACTTGGATATGTGGGCCTGCCTCTTCTTTGTGCCTTTGGCCAAGAAGGGATTGACGTCACTGGATTTGACGTCTCACAGCCCGTGCTCGAAGGTCTCCGAGCGGGACGCAGCCATATTGAGGACATCTCGGCAGAGCAACTGGCGTCGGTTGCGGGTGTAGCCAAGTGGACTGACACGCCAGCCGACCTCGGCGACTGCGACGCGGTGATTGTTTGCGTACCAACTCCGTTGAGCAGCAATCGCGAACCCGACCTCGGACCGTTGGAGTCAGCGGCCGAGACAATCTCATTGCATCTGACAAAGGGCCAGATGGTGATCGTTGAATCAACGACCTATCCAGGTACAACGCGCGAGCGGCTGGTCCCGATTCTTGAGAGCAGCGGCATGACCGCTGGTACTGACTTTGCGGTCGCCTACTCGCCTGAGCGGGTAGACCCAGGCCGCACGGACTTTACGATGCGCAACACCCCCAAGATTGTTGGTGGCCTGACCGACGCCTGCCTTGCGCGGGCAACCGAGCTTTACTCGAAGGTCTGTGACAACTTGGTACCGGTTTCGTCCCCTGAGGCGGCGGAGCTGACCAAGTTGCTCGAGAACATTTTCCGCTCGGTCAACATCGCGCTAGTCAACGAGCTCGCGATGCTTGCCGACAGGATGGACATCGATATCTGGGAAGTTGTTGACGCTGCCGCCACAAAGCCTTATGGGTTCATGCGGTTTGAGCCTGGCCCAGGAATGGGCGGTCATTGCTTGCCAGTAGATCCCTTCTATCTGGCTTGGCGGGCTCGGCAGTTCGACATGTCCACTGAGTTCATTGAGCTCGCTGGCAAGGTCAACCAGCAGATGCCGTATTACTGCGTTGACCGGGTCGCGCGGGCACTCAACGACCGGGGACTCGCCGTCCGGGGCTCGAAGGTATTGCTGATCGGTGTGTCGTACAAGGCTGGCGTTGGCGATATGCGCGAAGCACCGGCTTTGAAGATCGCCCGGCTGCTTGTGGAGGAGGGCGCAGAGCTCTCCTACCACGATCCAATGGTTCCAAACCTTGACCGATTTGATCTTGAGTCAGTTGAATTGGACGCTGGCCTTCGAGCGTGTGACCTCGCTGTGATCGTGACGGCGCACCCTGATGTTGACCATGCCGCGGTGGTCGCCGGAGCGCCGTTCACATTGGATCTCCGCGGTGTGACTGGCCCCGATAGCGATCGTTCCGCCCGGCTCTAAGTCAAAGTACCTCCGTGTCCAACCGCCCTCGTATCGCAGTGACCGGCCTCGGCTATTGGGGCCCCAACCTAGTTCGCAACTTCTCGGCAATGGGTTCGTGCGAGTTGACGATGATTTGCGACGCCGATACCGAAGCCCTTGAGCGGGTTAGCGCGTTGGCCCCCGAAGCGATCACCACGACTGACTTCGCGGACGTGCTCGCTTCAGACAATGTTGATGCTGTGGCGCTAGCGACTCCGGTCCCAACTCACGCTGATCTTGCGTGCCAGGTCCTAGCGGCAGGCAAGCACTGCTTTGTCGAGAAGCCACTGGCGCAGTCTGTGGCCGACGCCCAGCGCGCGGTCGATGCAGCTGCTGCGGCAGATCGAATCTTGATGGTCGGGCATCTGCTCGAGTACCACCCTGCCGTTGAGGCTCTGGCTGAGCTGATCTCATCCGGTGAGTTGGGTGAGGTGAGGTACGTCTACGGAAACCGGCAGAACCTCGGGCAACTCCGCTCAGACGAGAATGCGCTCTGGAGCCTGGGTGCCCACGACGTCGCGGTGATTCTTTCCCTCCTCGGTGAGGAGCCCAACTATGTAAGTGCTGTCGGTGAAGCTTGCGTTCGTCCCGGGGTTGAGGATGTCGTCTTCGGGTACATGCGGTTTCCGTCAGGGATTGCCGCTCATATGCACCTGTCTTGGCTGGACCCACACAAGGAGCGCCGGATCACGGTCGTCGGTTCTAAGCGCATGGCGGTCTTTGATGACATGAAGATTGAGGGCAAGCTGACTGTCTATGACAAGGGCTTTGACGAGGACACACGCTCGTGGGGCGAGTACATCGCCCGGGCTGGTGGGTCGTGGACCCCACAGCTGGCCAACACGGAGCCTCTAAGGACCGAACTTGAGCATTTTGTCTCCTCGATCGCAGAGGGACGCGCTCCGCGCACAGACGGGCAAAGTGGACTGAGGGTCGTTTCTGTGCTCGAAGGCCTCCAGAACGCCCTTGAGGCGGCTCGTTGAGCGATCAGAACATCGCAAGTGATGCCACTGTTGACCCGATGGCGATCGTTGCGGCAACCGCTGTTGTCATGAGCGGAGCTGTGATCGGCGCAGATACGGTCATTGAGCCTGGTGCTGTGATCAGAGAGGGCGTCACGCTTGGAACTGGATGCCTCGTCGGTGAGAACGCTGTTGTCGGCCGCGAGCCGCGCCTTGCGGCGCACTCTCGTGCACAGGGCCGGGAGACCGGCGCAACCGTTGTTGGCGATGGGGTCAGCATCTGTGCTGGCGCAATCGTGTTGGCTGGCGCCCAGTTGGCCGACGGAGTTGTGATCGGCGATCAGGCTCACGTCCGGGAGCGAGCAGTTATCGGCGCGGGCAGCGTAGTCGGGCGCGGGACCACGATTGACAACGATGTTGTTGTCGGTGCTGGCGTCAGGATCCAGACCCTTGTCTACATCACCACCGGGAGCATCATTGAGGATGACGTCTTCGTTGGCCCCGGCGCGATCACCACTAACGACGACAGCATGGGACGCCACGATGGCTCAGTGCCCCTGAAGGGCGCAACGCTCAGGCGGGCGTGCCGCATCGGAGGTGGCTCAGTCCTGCTTCCGGGCGTTGAGATTGGCGAGGAGGCAGTTGTCGGTGGCGGGGCCGTGGTTAAGCACGACGTTTCCACAAGAACTGTTGTGGTGGGCGTTCCAGCCCGACGCATCGGAACTGTCGGGGACGACGAACTCGTCGAGAACTGGCGCTAGAAGCTAGGAGCTAGCGGCGCGGGATGGTGCCGTCGCTGGCAGCAGTCCAGATGACCTGGTCGCGGCCGGGACCAACACCGATCAGCGTTACCGGTACGCCGGTGAACTCTTCAACGAAGGTGATGTACTCACGAGCAGTCTGTGGAAGCTCGTCGAGCTCACGGCAGCCGGTGATGTCCTCTTCCCACCCGGGAAGGTCAATGTACTTACCAGTCGAGTGGTGGAGAACGCTCTGGTGGTAAGGGAAGTCTGGGAACTCGACGCCGTCCTTGCCCAGGTATGAGGTGCAGACTCGGATTGTGTCTTGGCCGGAAAGGACATCCAGCTTGGTGAGGACAAGTGCGCTCAGCGAGTTGATTCGGGCGGCGTAGCGGAGGGCGACAAGGTCAAGCCAACCAACTCTGCGGGCGCGGCCAGTGGTGGTTCCGAACTCACCACCCTTCTGGCGGATGTCCTCTCCCAACTCGTCGTGCAGCTCCGTCGGGAATGGACCTGAACCGACGCGCGTCGCATAGGCCTTGGTGATTCCCCAGACCTCGTCGATGTCGCGCGGGCCGACTCCAGCCCCTACGCATGCAGCACCGGCAATTGGGTTTGACGAGGTGACAAATGGGTAGGTGCCGTGGTCAATGTCCAACAGGGCGCCTTGAGCACCCTCAAAGAGGACTGTCCGACCTGCGTCAAGGTCATCCCAAGCAAGCTTGGCCGTATCGCGGATGTGGGACTCGAGCCTGTGTCCGTAGACGAGGTAGGCATCGGTCATGGCCTGAAGGTCGAGGCTTGGGTCCTTCTGGAACGGCCGCAGCGAGAGTCGCTTGGGTTCCATTGCCGCGACGATCTTCTGCTTGAGGATCTTCTCGTCGAGCAGGTCCTGAACGCGGATTCCAAGGCGTGCGGCTTTGTCAGCGTAAGCAGGGCCGATTCCGCGACGGGTGGTACCGATCCGCGCCTCGCCAAGCTTGGCTTCACCAACTTGATCCAAGAGCAGGTGGTAGGGCATGATCAGGTGGGCGTTGGAGCTGATGCGGAGGGTGGAGATATCCACGCCCTTGCGCTTCAGCTCATCAAGCTCGCCCGTAAGGACGGCCGGGTCAATGACCACGCCGTTTCCGATCACGCAGGTCGTGCCTGGGTGGAGGATTCCTGATGGGATCAGGTGCAGTTTCCACTCGACGCCTTCGCGGACGATCGTGTGGCCAGCGTTATTGCCACCCTGAAAACGGATGACGGTATCCGCCTTCTCGGCAAGGAGGTCGGTGACCTTTCCTTTCCCTTCGTCGCCCCACTGGGCGCCAACTATGACTATTCCTGGCATTAGAGCTTCTGGAGTCTACGGAGCCGAGGCCTTTGGCCTAGTCCACGCGGTCCGTTTCCCGGCTAACACTGGTGAAACGAGGGTAGGCAGGCTGGAATGCAAGGTCGACTGTGGCGAGTTGGCCGTTGCGGTGCTTGGAGATAATCAGCTCGGCAATACCCCCGCGCTCGCTCTCCTTGTCGTAGTAGTCGTCGCGGTAGATGAACATGACCATGTCGGCGTCCTGCTCAATCTGACCCGATTCACGGAGGTCGGAGAGGATTGGCCGCTTGTCGGTTCGGGTCTCGACTGCACGCGACAGCTGGGAGAGGGCGATGACTGGAACTTCAAGTTCACGGGCGAGGATCTTCAGGCCACGGCTCATCTGGCCGACCTGTTCAACACGGCTGTCGTAGCGGTGGTCCGCGCGCATCAGCTGCAGGTAGTCGACGATGATCAGCCCGAGT
>JBAXCW010000082.1:0-5320 GCA_037141275.1 Actinomycetes bacterium | reverse complement strand
GACACCCTTGGCCTCAGCCAGCTTTACCAAATCCGCGGACGCGTTGGGCGCGGCACTGAAAGGGCGAACGCTTACCTCTTCTATCCCTCTGCGGCGGCACTGACTCACGACGCGGCTCAGCGGCTCGCCGCCCTGTCTGACCACACTGAGCTTGGTTCAGGCTTCCGCATCGCGATGCGGGACTTGGAGATCCGCGGCGCCGGCAATCTGCTCGGTCCGGAGCAGTCAGGGCATGTGGCGGCGCTCGGTTTTGAGCTCTACATGAAGCTGCTCGATGAGGCTGTGGCGGAGATGGAAGGCTCAAGCGAGAGCGAGCTGCGGTCAGTTCGCATTGATGTTCAGATCGACGCGTGGGTTCCTGAGGAGTACGTCAAGTACGAACGCGCGAAGATCGACATTCACCGCCGCGTGGCCTCGGCGGCCGATGTGGCGGAGTTGGAGGACCTCAGGTCCGAGTTGGAGGATCGGTTCGGTCCTATTCCCGATCCAGTGGACCGGCTGTTGGGAATGCAACGGGCTCAAGTCCGACTGGCTATGGCTGGCGCGCGCGACGCATCCTTCCGGCAGGGCAAGCTGACAATCGGTGGCCTCGACCTTCTCCCTGAGGCCGCCAAAGAGCTGAGGGACCGGATCCCAGTGGCAGCGTGGAAGTCCGGGGCCGGCACTGTCACGGTCCCAGTTGAGGATGAACCGCAGTCCCGATATGAGGCGCTTGTCCACGTCGCAGACGCCCTCGCAGCGGTTACAGCGGGCGCTGGGGAATGAGCTTGAAGCGAACGGGTTCTGTCTTGCGCCGTGCTCACGCGTCCGCTTCCGCTACCCTCTCAAACTTATGAACCGCCTAGCGAAGATCCTAATCCTGTCCATCGCCGTTTCCCTCGGTGGCGTTCTCGTCGCCTGTGGTGGAGTTCCTTCGAACTCTGTCGCCACAGTCGCTGATGATCCCATCACCAAGGACACGTTTAACAAGTGGATGGCAATCGCTGCCAAGTCTCAGGGTCAGCAGAACCCTGGCGCCCCCGTCGTTGTTCCAGACGCTCCTGACTTCGTGAACTGCGTTGCTCAGAAGCAGGCTGCTCTTCCGAAGGCAACGGCCAAGGCTCCCGCTCCTTCTCCAGCTCAGCTGAAGTCAGAGTGCCAAGCTCAGTTCGACCAGCAGAAGGGCCAGGTCATGCAGCTTTTGATCACGTCCGCTTGGATCGAAGGTCAGGCCAAGGCTATGGGCGTGACGGTTAGCGACGCCGAGGTTCGGAAGCAGTTTGACAAGACCAAGAAGGGCGCATTCCCAACGGACGCCGCGTACCAGAAGTTTCTCAAGCAGTCAGGCGAGGCCGAGAGCGACATTCTCTTCCGGATCAGGATTGACGTTCTCAGCACCAAGATTCGTGACGCAGCGCTGAAGGGGACAGACCAGGTCTCCAACGATGCGATCTCGAAGTACTACGCAGATCACTTGCAGCAGTTTGGTCAGCCGGAGACGCGTGACATCGCTGTCATCCAGACCAAGAGCAAGGCTGATGCACAGAAGGCTCAGGCCGCTCTGTCAGCCAACTTCTCCAACTGGGCAGCAGTCGCCAAGCAGTACTCGGGTGACAAGGCTTCCGTCGCCACCGGTGGCGTCAAGCGCGGAGTTGTCCAGGGACAGGATCCAAACTTCACCCAAGCCTTTGCGGAGAAGCTCAACGGCGCGCCGATCATCATCCATACGGCTGATGGCAGCTACGACCTTGTTCGTGTCGTTGCGATCAACAAGGGTGTCGTGCAGCCGCTCGACAAGGCAAAGGCAAGCATTGTTCAGGCTCTGAAGCAGACACAGCAGCAGACGACACTTCAGAACTTCGTCAAGAGCTTCCAGGCATCTTGGAAGAAGCGGACCCTGTGCGCGAAGATTTACATCGTGGATCTCTGCGGGAACGCACCTAAGGCAGCAGCTCAGCCAGGTGCGGGAACAACGCAGCAGGCTCCACCGCAGCAGGCTCCAACAGGTCCCTGATCCGGCAGCGCATTGAGCGCGTCGGATAACGCAGCCGCGATTGAGCGACTCGATGACCTCGCCCGCATCCTGCGGGTCGAGTGTCCTTGGGACCGGGAGCAGGACGAGCGGTCAATAGTCCCCTTCACCCTTGAAGAGGCCTATGAGTTGGCTGATGCCGCTCGCTCGGGTGATGACACAAAGATGGTTGACGAACTTGGAGATGTCCTTTTCCAAGTGCACTTCATGTCCCTCCTGCTCGAGGAGAGGGGGGTGGGCAACCTAGCGGCAGTAGCTGACCACTGTCGCGAGAAGCTTATTAGCAGGCACCCGCATGTCTTTGGTGAGGTTGAGGTCGCCGACGCAGCAGAGGTCACCACGAATTGGGACAAGATTAAGCAGACGGAGCCGAACCGAGAGCAGGGTATCTTCGGCGAGGTTCCCGAGAACCTACCTGGGCCGCTCTACGCCCGAAAGGTCCAGCGCCGAGCTGCCACCAGTGGATTCGACTACGGAACCGCTCAGGACGCCCTAGAGGCCCTCAGGGGCGAGGTTGATGAGCTGGAGGAGGCGTTGGCCTCGGGTGACATGGAGCGAGTCGATTCAGAACTTGGCGATGTTCTCTTTGCGGCTGTGAATGTGGGCCGCAAGACCAAGGTCGATCCGGAGCTGGCGATCAGGTCTGCGAGTAACCGTTTCAGAGCCAGGGTTCAGGCAGCAGCCGACCTGGCGGCAGCCGACGGCCGAGCGTGGCAGGATCTTGAACCTGATGACCGCCTCGCGTTCTACATGCGGGCGCGACAACTAGAGACCTAGACCCCCGGAGGGCCAGATGAGCCAGATTGCAGCAGTACACGCACGCCAGATCGTTGATTCCCGTGGCAACCCCACGGTGGAGGTAGAGGTTGCACTCGACTCAGGCGCTTGGGGTAGAGCAGCGGTGCCATCGGGTGCCTCGACCGGAGAGTTTGAGGCCACCGAACTTCGGGACGGTGGAACGGCTTGGATGGGCAAAGGTGTCCTCAACGCCGTAGGGAACGTCAACGGCGAAATCGCCGGTGCGATAGCTGGGATGGCTGCTGACAATCAGGCCGGGATTGACCACAGGCTGATTGAACTTGATGGGACTCCCAACAAGTCACGGCTGGGTGCCAATGCGATCCTAGGCGTGTCACTTGCTGTCGCCCATGCCTCCGCGATGGACAGCCGTGAGCCGCTCTGGCGCAACCTCGGCGGGGACCAAGCGGTTCGGCTTCCAGTTCCGATGATGAACGTCATCAACGGTGGAGCCCACGCCGATAACGCAATTGACTTTCAGGAGTTCATGGTCGTCCCGCTTGGGGCAACTAGCTTCTCGGACTGCCTCCGCATGGGTGCCCAGGTCTTCCACACGCTGAAGGAGACACTCCACAAGCGCGGGCTTTCCACCGCGGTTGGTGATGAGGGGGGATTCGCTCCCAACCTTTCCTCGAATGAGGAAGCACTGGAAGTGCTGATGGAGGGCATTACGGCCGCGGGATTCGAACCCGGACATGACATTGCCATTGCCCTCGACCCAGCGACCAGCGAGATCTACGAGAACGGTGTCTACAACCTTGAGCATGAGGGTCGCCAGTTGACAAGTGACGAGATGGTTGATTACTGGGCCGACCTCTGTTCCAAGTTCCCGATTGTTTCAATTGAGGATGGGATGGACGAGGAGGATTGGGCTGGCTGGAAGGCTTTGACAGACCGGCTTGGCGAGAAGATCCAGCTTGTTGGCGACGATCTCTTCGTAACCAACGCTGCCCGCCTGCGCCGCGGAGTTGAGGAGGGATCGGCTAACGCAATCCTCGTCAAGGTCAACCAGATCGGGACGCTCACGGAGACGCTGGAGGCAATGCAGGTTGCTCGCGAGGCCGGCTATGCGGCAGTCATGTCCCACCGCTCTGGTGAGACAGAGGACACGACGATCGCTGACCTAGCGGTTGCAACAGGGTGTGGCCAGATCAAGACAGGCGCTCCGTCGAGGTCTGATCGAGTTGCGAAGTACAACCAGCTCTTGCGTATTGAAGAGTCACTTGGCGATCGCGCAGTGTTCCCGGGGCGGTCGGTCTTCCGGATCTAAGTTTGGGGGAGCTCGCCCGCGGGAAGGAGAACCGGATCCCGCGCCGAAAGGACTGGCGAGAGGAATGCCGCCAGTCAGTCACACACGAGCTTCATCAGGACCGGGTGACCGGCTCCGCTCTGCGACCGATGGCGGTAGATTTGATCGCTTGGGCCGTATGGCTCTGCTTGCTGGCCTTACCGTCCTGCTCGGCTTCTACGCCAGTGCGGGGATTCGCATGTGGACCGCCCATGCCGACAGCGTCCAGCGGCGCTCGTATGTGATCAAACTTCAGAACGAACGGGACGCATTGCTCCGGCAGCGGAAGGCACTTGGCGGCCAGCTTGGAATTGCAACTCAGGCCCGGCGTTTGGGAATGGTCATGCCAGGCGAAGTGCCATTCGTTATTACTGGCTTGCCGGGCGAGACTCACTGAGCTCCGGCCGCAGGCCTGGCGGTCCGGCGCGACCTCCACGCTACGCTGCGTCGATGGATTCGATCGACGCAGCTAGATTTCAATGGGATGACGGGGAGCGCCGCCTGAAGGAGGCGGACGCCTCGAAGGGTTCCATGGAGATGGTCACTGGGCGGCTGATAGAGGAACTGAGGCGCCGCTTAGGAGGGCCGTTCATGGCCAGTGAGCTCGTCACGCTTTACGAGCAAGGCACGGACTGGTGCCTTGAACTGGCGATGGCCGCTGCCCCCAGCAACCCAGAGGCATGGGACGGGTTGACGGTTGCGGATGCGGCGTTTGGCCGCTATCTGCGTGAGGCCACCGACTACGCGGGTGGACGCATAGTCCAGCCGTACGAGCGGGACCAGAGCTGATCCGTATTTAGGCGAGCGCCGCCCTGAGGCCCATTGGGCCTCTTTGAACTACGAACCGACCGGTCGGTCAGTCCGCGTCAGAGTCGCCCGCCCGGCGGATCACGATCATGTCTTCCTCGATCGTGACTTCTACCGGTCGGTGCCCGGCCCAATGCTCGGCGTAGACGGGATCGTCAGCCACGGCCGGGTCGAGCCAAAGCCCGTAACCCTCTTCTCCGTGGTCGAAGCTTCCCTCGAGTGCCTTGCTTCCGCGTCCGCGGCCACGTCCACTGCGACGGCGCGGAGCTGGGGTGGCAGCGCCCCCGTTGTCAGGGGCAGCCTCCTCTGCTTCGTCGGCGTCGCCGGCTTCACGGGCTGCTTCTTCGGCGAGACGTGCTTCCTCGGCTGCCTTTTCGGCTTCCTTTTGGATTTTAGCTGTGGCGCGTTCGGCATCT
>JBAXCW010000081.1:0-5371 GCA_037141275.1 Actinomycetes bacterium | reverse complement strand
CCTGTTTCCCAGTGGGTCGAGTCCACATTGGCAGTGCCTTGGGACATGGCCGTGGTCAGAGTCATATAAGCCATCGGCGCCCACCTAGGAGCCTGCATAACCATTCCGAATGCGAGCCCCACCGTCAGGATCGCTGCCACTGAGAACGCCCGATTGTTGTTGGCTCGACCGCGTTTTAGGACGCGCGCAAGCAGCGCTTGGAATTCCACTGGGCTAAACAATGCCAGCCACCCCAGTTGGCCGGCGTCCTGGCCCGCGCCTAAACCTCCGCTCCAGTAGAGCAAGCCCAACAACTGTGAAGAATCCGATCACTGACAGCACGATCCCTGCCGTCAACCCCGGTGGCCGGTAGGACCAGACAACCCGGTGGGCGCCCGCTGGGACAACTACCCCCCTCATCACCACATTGACTTTCAAGGCCCGCGCTGGCTTTCCGTCCACTGAAACTGACCAACCAGGTGCAAACTGCTCGTTGAGAACCACCAACCCAGAGCGCTGCATCAGAGCGCGAATCGACACGGCTGAGTTCTTTGCATCTTCCACTCTCGCGACTCCAGCCCCTGATCTCGCGGGCCGGCGGTCAACCACAGCAGTGATTCGCGGGGAGAAGGCTTTTGCCGTTACGTGGCTGACTGCCGAGGGAACGCTGCTAGTGACTAGGACCTTCCGAGGGACGACGACCCTCGGGATCGCCCCAGGGATCCCAAATACGCGTGCGTCGGGACCCGAGTAGACAAGACTCAAGCCGGCGACCTGCCGAGCGCGGTCCGTTAGCACCCACTTGGTTCCTAGGACGCGAAGTGTGCGAATGCCGCGCGGACTCAGCCGCGGCCCGAGATCCAGCCTGAATCCGCCTGTCACATTGCCAGCCTGGTGCCAGAGTCTCACGTAACTCATTGAAGGCTGTGGCGCGTCTTGGCCACGGACATCGTTCAAACCGAAGTTCGTTGCATAGTCGTTAGGTAATGCAGTGCCAAGGCCAACGACCCTGCCTTCGAATCGATGCCTTTGCAGGAAGCGGATTGCGGGAGTCACGCCGGGAACCACCTTGGCCTCTGGGCCAATGGGCTGGTAGCCAGATGCGAAGTGGGACATATCAACTGCGCACATCGCTATAAGGACAACACAGCCAGCTCTTACTCCCCTAGTACTCCCATTCCTGACCAAGGCCACCCCGGCCGCACAAACCGCGAGGCTAGCCACAGTCCAGAGCAACGATGCGAGCGCAAGCGCCCCTGCTGATGCGAGCAGATGTGGGTGCAGCAGATGATTAACAGCCCCGGCAAGATGAAGACCCATAGCTGTCGTGGCTAGCAGCGCTGCGCCTACGACCGTCCCTAGCGTCAGGGCGACAACCCTGACAACCCTGGGGCTAACTTTCCCGTCAAGCAGGTCTTGAAGACCCAGTCCCCCTAGGACCGCGACAGCCAACTCGAACCAAACGGTCATTCGTGAGTTCGTCGCGTGTTCAAAGAGCGGCAGAGCCCCAACTACCTTGTAAACAAGAAGGAATCCCAGTGTGAGTATTAGTCCGAGAGCGCCGATTGCGGCAATCGGAGCCCGTGAATTCCTGCGGCTGACCCGCGCCATCGCGATCATCGCGAGCGGGACGGGTACCACTCCCGCATAGATCGTCCTTTCAGAGAAGTTGAGGCTTGTGACTAAGGGCACGGCCCGCAGCGACCCCTTGACGCTGGCACCAGTGGGCCTTCCCCACCAGTCGGGGAAAAGAATCGACGCTAGCGAGTCAACATGCAATGGCAATCCCCCCGCCTGCCGAGCGACCTGCCCAAGGGTCCCGCTGGCCGCAAGCTGCTCGGGGAGCAGCAAGAACCCCGCCAGCGCGGCGCCCCCGGCCAAACCACCAAACAGAATGCCTGCAAGCTTCACCCGTTCCGACGATGACCGTTGCCTGTCCAAGGCCAATCGGACAGCTCCGTAGACAACCAAGCAAGCCAAGACGTGAACCTGCGAGCCAGGATGCCCGCCGAGCATTGCCACAAAGACTGTCACCGCGAAACCGATGAGGGAACGGGTCCCCTTGCCAGCTACTACACGTTCCAAGAAGAGCAGGGCGAGCGGAAGCATCGCCACAACTCCCACGTGGACGCCGTGCCCTAGCCACGCAACATTAAAAGAGCAAAAGGAGAAAGAGATACCTGCCACCAGGCCTGCTGCCCTCCCGCCCCCAAGCTCCCGAACCAGAAGGTACGAGCCAATCCCGGCCACCCAGAGTCTCAAGGCCGAGGCGAGCGCAAAACCAAGGTTGAACGGGAATACCCAGACAGGAATGTTGAAGGGGCTAAAGATCCCTGACTGAGGGTTGGTGTAGAACGGCGTACCTGCAAGCACGCGCGGATTCCACAGCGGGATCACACCGCTGCGAATTGTCTCCCGGGCGAACCGAAGCCAGGGCTCAAGCGCAAGCGGGATATCTGAAAGCAATGGATTCCCAAGAGTCGGGTCAAGACTGGAAACCCCACGCCACGGCACGTAATGAGCGAAATACCCGGCGGGGAACATGACCTCTCCGCTAAAGATCGCTGGCCCGAGCACAGCCAGGATCGGTAGAAGCAAGATCAGCCCAACCCCGCTGCCCCTCGCGGATAGCAATGGCGTCGCCTTACGGCCAGGCGATCGCATCAGGGCCATGACGATTGGTTCGCATCATGGGCACCTAGAGCAACGCGAGTCGTTGACGCGACCCTCAAGTAGCCTGCACACATGCGGTCGTGGTGGAGCAGTTCCCCAGAAATCAGGAGAAGGGACATCGCCGTGGCAGCAGCCGTGGGCACTCTGGTTGCGCTCATCCAGTTTGCAAATCTACTTCCTACTCTGGATACCAACATCGCGAGTGACCTTGGCGACCCAGTGCCGCAAGCGTGGCAGGTCGCTTGGGACGGGCACGCGGTGGTCAACCAACCCCTGTTGTTCTGGCAGGCGAATCAGTTCTTCCCAGAGAAAGACACGCTTGCCTTCAGCGACGCGCTAGTTGGGTATACGCCCGCAGGACTTCTAGGCAGCGGACAGGCAGCTTCGATCGCACGCTACAACGTGCTGTTCCTGTTCGCATTCGCCTTAGCCTTTTTAGCGGCTTGGCTGCTGGCCAGCGAACTCGGAACTGGGGCAATCCCAGCCCTAGTCGGCGCGAGCGCGTTTGCATGGGCTCCCTGGCGAATGCAGCAAGGGCCGCATTTGCACGTTCTCTCGAGCGGACCAATGCTCCTTGCAATCTTCCTTCTCCTCCGGGGCTATCGACGACAGAGCCCGCGCTTGATCGTGGCTGGATTTGTCGCAGCTCTTTGGCAGGAGAGCATAGGATTCTCGCTTGGTCTTCAGCTTGACTACCTTTTGCTCGCCGGTGCCTTGATAGGGCTGGTTTGCTGGCTTCGATCCGGAAAGCCAAAGCCGACCAAGGCGACTGTCCTAAGCACGGCAGGAGGGTCGCTCTTGCTCCTTGTTGGAAGCTGGACGCTAATGCGGCCTTACTTGCGGGTGATCGATAGTCAGCCCCAAGCTCTGCACCACCTGCGCGAGCTATACGTGTTTTCTCCCCACCTCTGGAGCTTCATGGCACCCCCGAAGCAGAGCGCTCTGTATTCCGGAATCGCTTCACAATTAGCAGATCACTTCGGCACCGGATACTCAGAGAAAGGCCTATACCTAGGCCTGCCGATCGTTGTCTTGACGCTGATCGGCCTGTTCTGGCAGGGCTTTCCACGAGCCCTGAAGATTGGTCTAGCCATCACGGCTGCCATTGCAGCCGTCTTGTCGCTCGGTGTGCGGTCATCAGGGCTCGGTCACTACCTCCCATACCGCTTCCTCTTTGAATACGCACCGGGCTGGCAGGGAATCCGAACGCCAGGTCGGATTCACACCATCACGACACTGGTACTCGCAATGTTGACTGCTGGCGGAGCCGCCCTCATCTGGGACCGACTTAGCGGCTCAGGGCGCGGCAACCGCCTCGCAGTACTCGCAATTGGCGGTCTCTGTGTTCTGGTCCTAATTGATGGGTCAGGGTTCCCGTATGCGCATCCAAAGGTCGCGAAGGCACCAAGTGCGCTCGCCAGTATTCGTGGACCACTCTTCCAACTTCCTGCGGCGCCTGAAAACAACCGGCTCTACTTGCTGTGGTCGACGAATGGATTCACCAAGATGGTTAACGGTCGCTCAACGGTCACGCCAGAGTCCTACAAGCGCGCTTTAGCTGCTGCTAGGCACTTCCCATCGCCCGCATCGATCAGGACGCTCGAAGCGCTCGGCGTTAGAAACGTCGTAGTTCACACTGAGTTCGCTAATCAGAGGAATGGGTCGCACGACGGTAAGAAGTGGCTGTCACAGCCGCAATTCCGAAGCCCGACCTGGAAGCAGGCGGTCTCAGTCAAAAACCCTTCCGGTCTCGGTGTGAGTCGGAGCCTGAAACGCCCGCTCGTTATCTACCATCTGCCTTACTGATGATCTTGCGACCTGTGACCTGAGCGAACCACCTTGCTGCCTACTGCTCAATTTCTCGGCTCGAGTTTCCTCTTCATCGCTTGTGTCACATCCCTCGCGCTGGCAGGGCGTGCGTTTCAGCTGCGGTACCTAACTGAGTGGACTGGTCCCGCGATGCTCACGGCTCGAGCCTCTGCCTCGTTCAGCCTCGTGTTGATGATCAGCTACCTGTTGGGTGCATTTGGGGCCTTCTCGCTTGCCCCACTCGCCATCGGTT
Source organism: Actinomycetes bacterium (assembly GCA_037141275.1). GTDB lineage: Bacteria > Actinomycetota > Thermoleophilia > Solirubrobacterales > Solirubrobacteraceae > WLNJ01. The sequence continues at coordinate 657 of JBAXCW010000081.1, read as the reverse complement.
TCCTCGTGACTGGGCCCCTCGGCCAGTTCATCCTGAAGCCCCCTTCTTCATCCCAAGCGCAGGAGATCGACTTCCCTGCTCGCCTAGGCATCCCGCTGGCGGTGGGAGGAATGGCTCTTATCTCCGTGTGGATGCTCTCCGTCCGGTTTGCGCTTTGGGAGGGGATAACCGGAACGGACAGCCTCTGGTACCACATGCCGTTTGCAGTCCACTTCTACCAATCAGAGTCGCTGATGGGATTCGACTTCGCAGAACCTCTCTTCCAGACCTACTTCTATCCATCGTCCGGGTCTCTGTTCCACGCTTTGGGAATGGTCTTCTTTGACCGGGACTTCCTGACTCCACTTGTCAACCTAGGCTGGCTTGGATTCGCGATCTTGGCTGGTGCGGCGATTGGATCCGAGCGAAAGGTCGCAGCAACCTCAGCACTGGGAGTCGCGGCGGTCTTTGCTGGCGAGGGAGTGCTGCGCGGCTCGGCGGGAAGCGCGATGGTTGACACTCCGGCCACGTTCTTCTTCCTTGCGGCCGTGCTGCTGATGATCAAGAGGCCACAAACTAGAGCGGCGCTCTTGCTTTCCGGACTAGCCGTCGGTGCTGGCGTGTCGGTCAAGCTAACGATCATCGCGCCCGCAGCATTGCTAGGAATTGCAGTAGTGG
>JBAXCW010000080.1:0-5372 GCA_037141275.1 Actinomycetes bacterium | reverse complement strand
GTTTCATCCCACCCATCATCGATCTGAGCATGCTGGACCGGAAGATCATGGTCAGCAACCGGGACGCGGTGCTCTGGACGCGCAAGCTTCTTGACGAGGAGGGGATCTTCGCTGGTGTTTCCTCCGGCGCTATCGCCCGCGTTGCGGTTCGGATTGCCGATGAGATTGATGAGGGGAACGTTGTCTTCATCATTTGCGATGACGGCTGGCGCTACCTGTCGTCAGGGATTTACACGAGGCCGGTCGACGAGATTGAGAGCCTGGAGTCCACACTCTGGTGGTGAGCGCCGTGCGCGGGGCATTCCGGCGCTAGGATCGAAGCACAGCAAACGTGGCAAGGGAGAGCAATATGTTTAGCCAAGTCGGACCACTGGAGATTGTTCTTGTCGCGGCCATCGCACTGCTTGTACTCGGCCCAAAGCGTCTCCCAGGAGCCGCTCGCTCGCTTGGTAAAGGAATCCGTGAGTTCAAGCAGTCGGTCAGCGATGCTGTGCCGTCTCATGAGGAGCTCAACGCTCTCGTCGAGGCCACTCCTGCCGAAGCGCCTGCTGTCAAGAAGGACTGACCGGGAGCAGTGAAGGTTCCAACCGCCTTGATGGACGAAATCCTTGTCCACGCCCGGGAAGAGTTTCCCAATGAATGCTGTGGCATGGTCGCGTCCAAGGATGGGCTTGCGCTGAAGGTCTTCCCTGCCGTCAATGCGGCTGCCAGCCCCCTTCGTTATGAGATCGACCCGATGGAGCAATTGAAGATTGAGGAGGAGATCTGGGACGAAGGGTGGGACCTGGGCGTCATCTACCACTCCCACACGCGCAGTGACCCGGTTCCATCTGAAACAGACCGCAACTTGGCGTTCCATCCCGATTCCATCTACATGATCATTGGCATCGCCGACTACGACAGTGCCGTACCGGTCGGTGATCAGGCTCCTGCCGATGTCAGAGGTTGGTACATCCGTAAAGGGACGTCCGAACATGCCGACCTGGAAGTTGTCTGACCATGAGTGATCCAGAGGGTTGGGTCAGGGTGGCGGTGGCTAGCAGTGGGCCGGAGGGTGAGATGCTCGCCTCGCGCTTGCAAGGAGAGGGTATCCCCTCGATGATTGTTAGATCAGGAGGCTTCGACGTCCCAGGGTTCCTAGCAGCAGGCCCAAGGGATGTGCTCGTCCCGCCCGAGGCCGAAGCCCGGGCGCGCGCACTACTCGGCACTGCATCCGACGGCTGAGAGTTCTAGACGAGTGCCGGCGTGCGGTCGCGTGACCGCTCGACGATCTTTGCGATCTGCTCGGCTGCGTGGTCAAACTCGCCTTCTGAAAGAACCGGAGTCCCCTCGAACGGCAGGTCGCGTGTTATCTGAGCCCAGTTGGAATCGGTTGCGTACTCGTCGTTCACCCTGACCGTTACAGGCCTCGGGATGCGATGAGTGCGAAGGAGGACGAGGTGGAGCGGGTCACGCCTGCGCCAGCCGAGACGGCGCTCAGCGTAATCAGGTGCCCACACATGGAACGGTGAGAGCTCGTTGAGGATACGACGGTCAGTGATCGTCCACTGCTGGACGGCCTCGGCCCATGCGCGGATCCGAATACGGTCAGGCTGAGGGAGATGACCTTCAGGCGCGATCTCTACTGGCGCCGGCTCACCGTCAGTCCAGACGCCTTCTTCCATTGCGCGCTCCAGCTCGGGGCGGTGGCTCTCGCGGACAAGGTCAACGCGGTGGAAGTCAAAGGTTGGGTAGAGGAAGAAGCGGTCGTGCTCCAGCTCTTCGGCGCCTCCACGGCGGAGTGTTAGGAGCTGCTCACCTTCGGCGAGTGCTCTGACTGTGACTGACCATTCCTTGTAAGAGATAGGCATTGAATTTCCTGGCGTTAGATGTTTAAAGGGGTTCCGTCCGGCGATCCTGCTAGCCGTTGGTTGACGGGTGTGTCGTTAACTCAGTGTGAAGCATCAATGTTCGAAAATCAAGCAATGACGGCTCAAAAGCGGCTATCCGTGAGCAAAATCACAGATAGCGCGAAGTGGGGGGAGCGTTAGCTGTGTGGTCCGCCCAAGGCATTTGAGCCGACCTCGGGCTGGCAGATAGCCAGCCCGCTGCCTGCTCCCGGTTAGGCCGCGTTAGAGAGCTGGTGCTCTGTTGCGGCGAGGTGCTGATGAGACGGGCAGTAGCCGTTGTGAGCGAGAGGTACCCGCTGACAGGCTGTTCCGCGCCGCGTTGTTGCTCGACACTGGATCGGGTTCCCCTGTAGGTCATAACCTGTCTTTGGGAGCCTGGAAATGTAATCGGCGGCCACTGTCATGTGGCTGTCGACTGACTCCCAGACCCGCCGCTGAGACCCCAGTGGAAAGAACGATCGGATCTCGCAGAACAAGGTCTTCGCAGGTTTGGCGAAGTACTCACGGTCGTGCATCATCCGTTCGAGGTTCTCTTCACATGCTTTCAACACACGCAAATGATTTGTTCCGTCGAGATCGCCGTAGCGGTCGGGCAGGATTTCGGATGCAATCGACCTATATATGGACCTGCTGACTTCGTAGAGCATTCCTGATTCCCCTCCTGCAATTCGTTGCCCGGTATGTGACTGCTAACAGGGGGGCGTTACGAAAGTTGCGGCGCGGAGATGCTTGCTGGATCTGAATCTGCCGGATCCCAGCGGAGTACTGAGGGTGCTGAACCCTCCACGAGTGAGGAGTGGAATCCCTCTAGCTCGGGGTCTGTCTCAGGGAAGTCACTGCGGCGGTGTGCCCCGCGGGTTTCCTCGCGAGCCAGTGCGCTCAGCGCCACAAGTCGAGCGAGGGGGTGTTCGTCTTCCAAGAGGGATTCCAGCCCTTGGCGGTTCCTCATCAGTCCAGCGTTGGCCCACAGAGCATCCCTGGTCGCGTCTGATGGCAGAACTGGGCCGGGGCACTCCACTACAGCGGCTGCACCCGAGCGTCCGGGCATTGCCTCAAGGCTTGCCAGGGCCGCCCTGCGCCCAAACACGAAGCATTCTGTGAGCGAGTTTGAGGCAAGCCTGTTGGCCCCGTGGAGTCCCGTACAGGCTGTCTCCCCAACTGCGAACAGGCCTGGCAGGGTCGACTGGCCGTTCAGATCAGTCTGGATGCCTCCCATTACATAGTGGGCGGCAGGAGCGACTGGGACGAGTTCGGTGACAGCGTCGATGCCACACTCGATCAGGGACTTGAAGACATTTGGGAAGAGGCGAGGATCAACGCTGCGCATATCCAGTGCGACTGATTCTGCTCCCGTGTCTCGCAGTCGCTCATGGATGGCAAGTGCAACAACATCACGCGGGGCGAGTTCATCAACAAAGCGCTGGCCATCAGCGTCAACCAAAACGGCTCCTTCGCCACGGATCGCTTCAGTCACGAGCATCCCGTCGCGGTCACCTCCCATGGCGAGCGCAGTTGGGTGAAACTGGACCATCTCCAAGTCAGCTAGTGCGGCGCCCGCTGCATGCGCAACGACCAATCCGCGGCCGATGGTGCCCCGTGGGTTACTGGTGCGCTTCCACATGGCGGCGGCCCCTCCTGTTGCGAAGATCACTGCTCGGGCGTGGACGCTCTCGCCTGTGGAGATGTGAATGCCCCGACAGTGGTCGCCATCTGACAGGAGGGAGTCAACCCTCGTGTCTTCCAGGACAGTAATCAGTGGGGATTCTGCGGCCTTGGCCGAAAGTGCCCTTGTGATTCGGCGACCGGTGGCTGCTCCACCGGCATGAACGATGCGTCGCTTGCTGTGTCCACCCTCGAGGCCTAATGCCGGACGGCCATGCCGGTCACGGTCCCAAGCAACCCCAAGCTCAGTTAGATCGCGAAGGACCATGTTGGCCTCAGCGCAGAGCACGCGCGCTGCTGATGCTCGGCCAGCTCCCCTACCTGCGCTGATGGTGTCTTCGAGGTGGAGTGATGGGCTGTCATCAGCGGCGAGTGAGACAGCAAGACCGCCCTGTGCCCAATAGCTGGCTGACTCCGCCAGGGCTGTGGCCGAGATCAGAGTTACGCTCGCTCCCGCGTTAGCTGCTGTTAGCGCGGCATAAAGTCCCGCTGCTCCAGCCCCAACGACGACAAGATCGCTCCGTCCGGTTTCAGCCATGCTCTTACGCTACCCGGAGTGGTCAGCGGGCGAGCGCACGTTCCCATGCGGCGATTACATCTTTGGCGCAGGCGTCGCTTGACCACCGCTGAGCCGACAGACGCCCACCAGATGGCGCTTCCAGCTCCATTAGCTCGACAGCCGCGCTTGTCCACGCAGCTAAATCCCAGTCGAGAGCCCTTCCGCCAGACAATCCAGCCGTTGCATGCGCAGCGATTCCCACGGGCGTTGTTAGTACTGGTGTCTCGCAGGCGAGTGCCTCAAGCAGTGCGAGGCCAAAACCCTCACGTTCGGAAGGGATCACGACAAGGTCAGCCGCCTGGATCCGGACGGACACATCACTTGGCTCTACACCGCCGAGCGTAATTAGCCGCGCTCCGACCGCCGTGGCAAGCGCTTCTGCTCTGTCCGAGTGCTTCTCGGGGCGAGCTGGGTCAGAGGGAAGGAGTAGTACGCGCTCAGTAGGGGATATGCCGAGTTGCTGCCGAGCGTCAGCCTTGGACCCCGGAGTGAACCGATCGAGGGCAACGCCGCATGGGAGGACCTCAACAGGCCACTTTGCCTGAGACGTGGGGATGGTCTGGGCAAGGTCTTTCGAAACAGCCGCACACAAGTCCGTGAACCTGAGCGCTGCGAGTGAAATGCGTCTGCTCCTCGGGTGAGTCAAGTCGGTTCCGTGGAATGTCACTGCATGGATGCGCGCACGGGCTGTTCGGCCAACCCAGGCAGAGAGCCCGAAATGGGAATGCACCACATCCCATTTCTGCGCGCTTTTCGCGGTCAGCCGCATGGCGGCACCAGCGTATGCGGCGGGAGTTCCTCCGTTGAAAGAGAAGACATCGACATCGACGCCCGCTGAGCGGAGGGAGTTGACCTGATCGGAGACGAAGATCCCAGCGGATGGATTCTCGGCCGAAGGCCACATGTTGGTGACAATCAAAGCCTTCAAAGCGCTTTTGAGCCTACTCCGGCCGGCGCCAGCGCGGTGTCTTGAAGCAGGCCCGCCGCGGGAGTGACACAGATAGGTGATGTTCGGGCACGCGAATGACGGCAACCTTGAGACTCGGCCGACCGGTTTGTGGCCAAGACAACCATCAATGGAGGGGCGAAAGTGATCTATGAATTCTTTGGCCGAGTGCATGGGCTTGGGGCTCGGATTAGCAATGACACGAGAGGGCAAGGGACAGTCGAATACGTGGCGCTGATTCTGCTCGTTGGAGCCGTATTGGCCGGCGTGGTTGCCGCCACCCGGGGTAAGCAGTTTGGGGCGAGCGGTATTGCTG
>JBAXCW010000079.1:0-5403 GCA_037141275.1 Actinomycetes bacterium | reverse complement strand
GGACCGTCCCGATTCCTGGGAGGTACAGGGGCGTGGAGAGCTCGCGCTTGCAATTCTCGTGGAACAGCTCCGCCGTGAAGGCTTTGAGATGACCGTTGGACAGCCACGCGTCGTCACCCGTGAGGTTGATGGCAAGACCAACGAGCCCGTTGATGCGCTCACCATTGATGTTCCCGAGGAGTACGTCGGTGCTGTCACGCAGCTTCTGGCCAACCGTAAGGGGCGTATGGAGGAGATGGGCAACCACGGCACAGGTTGGGTTCGCATGGAGTACCTCGTGCCCGCACGTGGCCTGATTGGCTTCCGGACGGAGTTTCTGACTGAGACACGCGGTACAGGCATTGCTCACAGCGTGTTTGATCGCTGGGAGCCTTGGTACGGCGAACTTCGCACTCGTCCTTCGGGCTCACTTGTCTCAGACAGGTCCGGTCCAGTGACCGCTCACGCTTGCGGCGCAATGCAGGAGCGCGGCGTGCTGTTCGTTGAGCCAGGCGAGACCGTCTACGAGGGCATGATCGTCGGCGAGAACAGCAGAGCCGACGACCTTGATGTCAACGCTGTCCGCGAGAAGAAGCTGACCAATATGCGGACATCGAGCGCTGACGAGATGGTCAAGCTTGTGCCTAAGAAGGCGCTCTCGCTAGACCAAGCCTTTGAGTTCCTGCGCAGCGATGAGGCCGTCGAAGTAACTCCAAACTTCATCCGCCTCCGCAAGACCGTGCTTGACCAGACCGGTCGGGTCAGGGAGTCACGTCGTGCCGCAAAGGGCGCGGCAGTTCAGTCTGACTGAGGAGCGCTGAGGACAGGCGCAGCGGCGGCCGGACGGCCGCCGTCCAAGCGGAGCCTCAGCAGGGACCGGATAACGCGGAAACCATCGGCGGAGGTGAGCTTCTTGCCTTCGCTGGTCGGGCGTGCTGCGTAGTGAACTGGAAGTTCAACAATCTTCTCGCCGCGCTGAATAAGTCGAGCAGTGATCTCAGGCTCGATCGCAAACCCAGTTTCCCTAAGTTCAAGGGACTGGAAGATCTCGGTCCTGATCACCTTGTGGCAGGTCATGATGTCCCGCAGGTAGACGTTGAAGAGGATGTTGCAGGCGAGGGTGACGCCGCGGTTGCCGAGCACATAAAGGAATGAGTGGCTTGATGAGCCGTCAAATGCGCGGACGCCATACGCAACATTGGCTTTTCCGTCGAGCAGAGGAACCATCAGGTCTACTAGATCTGCGGGCTCGTACTCAAGGTCAGCGTCGAGAATCGCCGAGTACTCGCCTTTGGCTGCCTGCAGTGCCGTACGGACAGCTGCGCCTTTGCCCTGGTTCTGATCGTGGAGGATGACCCGGACTTCCTTCGGCCATTTTGTGCCGGTCAGGATTTCCCGTGTTCCGTCAGTGGAGCCGTCGTCGACGATCACAAGCTCGCGGTCGACGGGCATCTTTGTTTCGAGGGTCTCTGCGATTGCCCGCTCAACGGTCTTGAGCTCGTTGTAGACCGGCATGAGGATTGAGAGGCGTGGAGTCATCGGCGCCATCATAGGGATTGCTCCCAAAGGGCGAAGGTAGTGACAGGTTCTAGCTCAGTCCGCTGCTAGCCGGTGATACTGAAGGAGAAAGTGTCGTTCTTCTTGTTGTACGCGGTGGCCTTGGCGTATCCCGAGGCGTAGACCCGTGAGTAAGTTGAGTGTGTACGGCCCTCCCCGTTACGGGCGAGGATTTGCCCACTCGTCGAGCTAGCCCGTTTCTCGCTGTTCTTCTTGATGATCCACCAGGAACATGAGTAGGGAAGGCTCCGACCTGAGCATGTTGTTTCGATGGCTCGCCCAGCTGACTGCTTGGAATGAGTCGACTTGATGGCGTCGTAGAGGCGAGCAGCTGCGGATTCAGGCTCGTTACCGGCGGCGTGAGCAAACCTTCCAATCGCTGCGGCGGGGAGAGCACAAGCAGCTGCGGTAGCGAAGAGAGCCGTGGTTACTGCAAGCCTGCGTAGCGTGAGCTTCCTTGTCATGGACATGATCGTAAGTGTGGGGCCCCTAAGGAAGCGGTCGCAGGTGGTAAAGGTTTGGTAAAGGGCTGATGGGTATGGGACACTGACCAGATGAAGAACGGGATCACAAAGGTTGCGGTTGGGGATGTCGCCGACCTTGTACCACTGATGCTCGCTTACTGTGAGTTCTACGAAGTCGAGCCGGGCCAAGAAAGGCTGGGCGAGCTTTCAGTTGCGCTGATTGCCAACCCGAGCGAGGGAGTTCAGCTGATCGCAAGGGGCGAGGACGGCACGCCAGTTGGGTTTGCGACCGTCTACTGGACTTGGCAGACCCTTTCGGCATCTCGGGCCGGCGTGATGAACGACCTCTTTGTGACGCCGGAGGCTAGGGCCGCTGGTTGGGCTGATGCGCTGATTGAGGCCTGCGCGGAGGAGTGTCGAGCCAGGGACATCACGAGTTTGGTCTGGCAGACCGCTCTGGATAACAGTCGAGCCCAAGCTGTGTACGAACGGGTTGGCGCCGTTGCCGAACGGTGGCTGGACTACTCGCTAGACGTTACCCGCAGGACAGACGGTCAGTTGCCTGGATCCTGAACGACCATTTTCCACTTACCGGCTCCTGACAGGCGAGTGACCTTGATGCTCGCTGACGAGGTGCCACAGAGCTGCGCGTTGGCGGATGTGGAGCTACCGGAAAGAGCAAGGTTTGTGCCATCCGCGGCTGTCGCCGAAACGCGGACCCGCAGCGATCCGGTAATTGTGGTCGCATACTCGAGCCGTCCATCCAGAACAGTGGGGATCGTGATGTTGGACACCTGCTGACCGGCAGTCCCAAGCGATCCCGTGAAGGTGTGCTTGTGCCTGCTCCATGGAGCGCTGACGTCCCTTGCGGCAGCCGCAAGGTTGGTCGGAGTTTGTGCCCAACCAATCCAGGTGGCCAAGTCACTGGTGGGAGCGAATGATTCCCACGTGTCAGGCACAAGACCTGCGAAGTCTGATGCGTAGACGCGGTATGCCTCGGCCCAAATCTCACCCGGGTTGGAGTAGTAATTTTCGCCCTCATCACCAGGGTGCATGTCCCCCGCGGCGGTGTTCTCGCACACATGCATGGAGGTAGCCCAGCGCTTGGGCCCCCTGCCGAGAGTGTCCCACGGATAGTTAACCCGAAACCCAGCGATGTGATGGGCATACTCGTGAGCAGCAATCTGTTGGATGTTTGCACCGTCAGGTGGGGTCTGCCCGGTCAAGTAGATCCTCCCTTGGTTGGGCCAGTAGCAGGAGTCCGCCCAAGCACCGCAGAAGTTGTTTGACTGGATCTGATCGAGAGTGGCAATGTAGAGCGTTAGATGGCTCAGCTCTGACCCGTGGGGAAGCTTGGCGTAGAAGAGCGCCCACGAACGGTTGACAGCTGCATTGGTTGCAAATCCAGAGGAAAGCCAGACGGTCACCCTTACAGTCTTGCCACCAGCGACAACTGAGTAGACGCCGCCAGTCCAACTAGGGCTGCTGCTAGTGCCTGCTGATCGTGCGAGTCCGCGCGGGAGAGCTCCAGCGGGTGCGCTGGAAAGAATGCGGTCCCGGCCGTGCCCTGCACCTGTCGTTTGGGCTGCAGCCTGGAGAGGAGTGAGTGCCTGGGGCTTGGCAGCAAGTGCCGCAGCAGGGAGAAGGACGATGACAGCGAGAGCTGTCCCAGTGATTAGACCTAGGGGAGGCGAAGAGCGCTTTTCTGTCAGGGATCTCATTGGGCTTGGCTGGAGAGTAAGCCCTTGGGAGGCAAGACTGTGTCAGCCGGAGGTAATGATCAAGTCAAGTGGCGTGATGGTTGGCTGCGGCGTACTCGGCCCGGTGCCCAGCGAGAAGGCCTAGGGCTGTGTGGACACTCGGGTCCACTGAGTCTGGGAGGGCCTGTTCATGGAACCATCCCACCCTTGCTATCTCAACCGCTCGCGGCACCACCGTGTCGGAATCGCAACACCCAGTGAAGACGGAGACAACGTCTGTCCTGCGGTGAGCTTTGACTGGGTGGCTGCCCAAGTCCTTGAGTGGGCCAGCGGTGATCGCGAGCTCTTCGGCTAGCTCGCGTGCTGCGGCCATGTCTGGTTCCTCGTGCGTGTGCACTCCACCGCCCGGGAAAGTCCAATGCCGACCGCCGTAAGTGTGTCTGACGAGAAGGAGTCGATCACCCTGACCGAACATGATGAGCTTGACTCCCCTCCCGTGAGAGGAGCGGATACGCCTATCCATGCTGATTAATTGGCTCGCTATGCGGTAGCCCAACCGCAATGTGAGCGTGCCAACTCCAACTCCAGAGTTACTCATGTCGTGAGAGTACCCGCGACCGGCTTGATTGGGCAGGAATTAGTGGCAGGGTAGGGTCAGGGTGGCAGGAGCGGGTCAGGCGAGATTGATCAGCAGGGGAGCATGATCTGACGGCTTCTCGCCCTTGCGGTACTCCCGAACAACAGTGCAGCTCTCGAGCCGTTCGGCAAGGTCAGTTGAAATGAGAAAGTGGTCAATCCTCATGCCAAATCCGCGATGAAACGAGCCACCTCGGTAATCCCACCAAGTGAACTGAACGTCCTCATTCCCATGCAGGTGGTCATGGGCATCCACGAGTTCTGCGGAGGTTGCCACCGAGGCGAGAGATGCCCTTTCGAGCGGAGTTACATGAGTTGAGCCTTCTAGGGCTGCCGTATCCCAGACATCCGAGTCACGCGGGGCAACGTTCATGTCTCCGGCGATCAGGAGTGGACCGGCCAGAGCGAGTTCAGCGGCTCTCACCGCGGCAACTTTCAGGAACTCGATCTTTGCGTCGTAGTGCTCTGTCCCAACCTCTCTCCCATTCGGGACATAAACGCTAACGGCGGTGATGCCCCCGATCCGAACCTCAATCCACCGTGCCTCATCTGGGTTGGGCTGGCCCGGCAGGCCTGATCCAACCAGACTGAGATCGCTGCCAGCTGGTGCAAGCGCAGCCACTCCGCACCAGCGCCCGCCACTGACGTCGACAGCCTTGTAGCCGTGCTCGGAGATCGAGTCGTGCGGAAACTGTTCCTCCGAGCACTTGGTTTCCTGAAGGAGCAGAAGGTCGGGTTTCACTTCATCTAGGAACTGACCCACCCGTTCAAGCCTCGCTCTGAGGGAGTTGACGTTCCAAGTGACGCAGATCACGGTAAATCAGGGTACCGTTACGCCTCAATGACCGCACTTGCCGCCCTCCTTACGACGATTGCAATTGCTCCAGCCGGTGTATTTGGCGGGTCATCAGCCATGGCACCGGACGTCTCCGTGACGGTCCAAGGCGGCCGTGTTGTTGCGGCGTCCGCTTGGACGACTGTCTTCACCTGCGAGCTTGGCGGCAACATTGGTCCCGCTTCTGTTTCGGTTAGGCCCTCAGCTCGGATTGCTCCGAACGGAGCAGTTT
>JBAXCW010000078.1:0-5404 GCA_037141275.1 Actinomycetes bacterium | reverse complement strand
GCCGCTCAGTCTGCTGCGGCAGCGCCCGTCGCGGCTCCGACGGAAGCTGGCTTGTCGCCTGGGGCTCGCTCTCATACATTCGTGCATACAGCCCCTCACAACACATGGTTTTCAATCTCCACTTCTTTGATCACGGCTTGACGTACCGAGCTACGCCGATCCCAACATCACAGGTAACGAGCGCCACGCTGATAGCCGGCATGGACTCAGCAAGCCCTCGCTGAGTACCAAGTCCTAGGGCTGGATCAGCCGAAGAAGACTTCGGCGTCGGCGTAGAGCTCAGGATCCAGAAGTCGGGGGTTTTCAAGGGCGCGAGCAAGTGGAACCGTCGTGACCTCAGTCCCTTGCAGTGCGGCCATAACTCCAAAGTGACCGGATAGGACTGAGTCGGCCGCCTGAAGTCCGAGTCGGGTCGCGAGAATCCGATCGGTCGCTGTTGGCGTGCCCCCTCGCTGAACATGGCCGAGGATCACTGCGCGGGCATCGTAACCCGTCCGCTGAGCGATCTCCCCCTCCAGCCAGAAGCCGATGCCGCCAAGGCGGGCGTGTCCAAATGCATCGGTTGAACCGGCCTGGGTAACTAGGCCTCCCCCCGCAGGCGTGGCTCCCTCCGAGGTGACAACGATCGAGAATGAGCGGCCCGTTTCGTGGCGCGAGCGAAGGTGAGCGCAGACAGTGTCAATTTCGAAAGGTCGCTCCGGAACCAAGATCAGATCCGCTCCACCGGCTAGACCGGCAGCACACGCAATCCATCCCGCGTGCCGGCCCATGACCTCCACGATGATGATCCGGTCGTGAGATTCAGCGGTGGTATGTAGGCGGTCGATGGCATCCGTAGCGATTTGAACTGCCGTGTCGAAGCCAAACGTCCGGTCGGTCCCTGGAAGGTCATTGTCAATGGTCTTGGGAACCCCGACGACCTGTAGTCCATCGGCTGCTAGTCGGGCAGCTACTCCGAGGGTGTCCTCCCCGCCGATCACGACAAGCGCATCTACACCGTCGGCCTCCAGTTGGTTTCTGACCACTTGGGTGCCGTCGGCCCCGTCGGCATAAGGGTTTGTGCGTGACGAGAGAAGAATCGTTCCTCCCCGCGGCAGTAGCCCGGCAATGTCGTTGCGACCCAGCGCAACCGAATCGCCTTCCAGAACACCAGCCCAGCCACGGCGATAGCCAATCGCCTCATGCCCCTCAGCGAGCACTCGTCGGACGACAGCCCGAATCACGGCGTTAAGGCCAGGACAGTCGCCCCCACCCGTGAGAATCGCCGTCTTCATGGCTCCAGAGTGACGCCGCGCGCCCACTTAAGCAAGGCCAGTTTTGTTGTGGGTAACTACGCGGCGGGCGAAGAGCTTCCTTCACAGCCTGCTCTTAGACCATCTTGGGAGAGTTAGCAACTAGACTCGCACGCCGTTACCCCCAACGATCGAGACCACATGACCACACCCGCCCGACTCACTTTCACCACAGCCCTCTTGGCCTGCTTGGTCCTGTTTGGCTGCGGAGGTGGCGGCAGCTCCTCACCGTCAACGTCCCAGACTGCTTCGCAGGCCAACACAACGACAACTCCAACGCAGAGTGTCGTCCTCACTGTCCGCCACATCGGGTCATTACCTGCCCCCGTTCAGCTTCCAGCAACAACGGGCTTTGGGCATGAGCTCCTAGCCATGGGTGGCCTTGACTCCGCTGATGGTTCGGTTTCCAACATTGTCCGAGTGCGCGGCAGCGCGGCCTCGGTTGCTGGTCAACTGCCAACTGCGTTTCATGACGCCGCAGCCACGGCTGTGGGCGGTCACGTCTACGTATTCGGTGGTGGCGATGCTGGCGCGACTCGCGCACAGATCCTCGAGGTGATCGGGTCAGGAACCCGACAGGTCGGCTCACTTCCCTCAGGAAGCTCTGACTGCGAGGCCGTCACTATCAGCAACACGGCATACGTGGTCGGCGGTTACGACGGCACCAACGGTCTGACAAACATTGTGGCTTACCGACCAGGGTCATCACCACATGTCGTTGGGCACCTTCCCCTTCCCCTTCGCTACGCCTCGGTTGTCGCAATCGACGGCCGTGTTCTTGTGGCCGGAGGCACGTCGGGAACAACTCCATCGGCTGGGATCTTCGCCTTTGACCCGAAGACATCCAAGACAACCCGAATCGGTTCGCTTCCAAAGCCGATCACCCATGCGGCAGGCGCGGAGCTGAATGGGCTCTTCTACGTGATTGGCGGCCGCTCGTCGAGCACGACAAGCCAAGTTGGGACAATCACGGCGATCGACCCAACGTCCGGCGTAGCTAGTCCCGCCGGCCGGCTTAGCGTTGGCCTCTCGGACATGGGCGCATTTGGGTTCGGAAATCGCATCATTGCGGTGGGTGGCAAGGACTCCGCGGGTGTTGTCAAGTCAGGCATTCTGGAGCTACGCCCATAATGCGAAAGCTCACCCTTACAACTGCTGCCCTAGCTGCCATCGCGCTGGCCGGGTGCGGAGGCTCGAGCGTCACGGCTACACGGACCGTAACCGTGCCAAGCGGCCAAGCAAACGCCCTCGTTCCGAGGGCAGGGCAGATTCCCTCACTCGTCAATCCCACGAACGTCTACGCGGCTGCCGGGGCAAACATGCTTAGCCCAACTGTCAAGAACGACCCGGAGCTTGTCTACGTACCCAACTCCGAATCCAACACCGTTGATGTGATCTCCCAGAAGACACTCAAGGTCATCTCGCACTTCGCTGTGGACAAGCTTCCTCAGCATGTCAGCCCATCGTGGGACCTGAAAACTCTGTGGGTTACAAACGATTACGGAAACACCCTCACGCCCATCGATCCACGCACAGGCCGTCCGGGCAACACAGTCCCAGTAGTTGACCCCTACAACCTCTATTTCACGGCTGATGGGACACGGGCAATCGTTGTCGCAGAGGCAATGCGCAGGCTTGACTTCCGTGACCCACACACGATGGCCCTAAAGCACACTCTCGAGGTACCAGGCTGTCACGGGGTTGACCACATGGATTACACGCGCGATGGGCGCTTGGCGCTTGTCTCATGCGAGTTTGCTGGCCGGATGATCGTCATCGACCTCAAGCGAGAGGTTCAGCTTGGCACCACATTCCTGCGGACCACGGCAATGCCGCAGGATGTCAAGCTCGCGCCAGACGGCAAGCTCTTCTACGTTGCTGACATGGCAAGCAATGGGGTCTGGCTGATCGACGCCAAGACGTTCAAGCGCCGTGGCTTCATCCCCACCGGAGCCGGTGCTCATGGTCTTTATCCAAGCCGTGACGCCAAGGTCCTCTATGTCTCCAACCGGGACGAGGGGTCAATCTCGCTGATCAACCTCAAGACTCACAAGGTCACCAAGAAGTGGCGTATCCCAGGTGGTGGCAGTCCTGACATGGGCGGCGTTTCCGCTAGCGGAAACGTGCTCTGGCTTTCTGGCCGCCATAACTCTGAGGTCTACGCAATCGACACCCGTGATGGCCATCTCCTTGCCCGGATTCCAGTCGGTTCAGGACCGCATGGTCTCTCCGTGTGGCCGCAGCCCGGGCGTTACTCGATCGGCCACACCGGCATCCTGCGCTGAGCGGCTTGCGCTGCTCCTAGGTGCTGCGGGCACTGACGGGTATCACTACGGTCTGATGGGCCGGCAGGCAGGAAAAGGTACCGTGACGCCGAACAAAGGACTGGGTCGAAAGGCCTGCAATATCGGTCATTTCTACCTTGGAGGACGACTTGAGCACAACACCAGCCGGTTCAGCACTGCCACCCGTGGATCCAGAGCTCGTTGAAGCAACGACGGCGCTCGCACTTGAGGAAAAGGGCAAGCTCGTCAAGTCACTGCGCCGAGTTGACATGCTCCTCTTCACGCTCTGCGCGTTTGTAGGTCTCGACACGCTTGGTCTAGTTGCCTCAAACGGACCCCAGGGATTCGTTTGGCTGATCTTGCTGGCAGTGGTGTTTGTGCTCCCCTACGCGCTCCTGATGGCCGAGGTGGGCAGCACGTTCACTGAGGAAGGCGGGCCCTACGAATGGGTCAAGCTGGCTTTCGGGCGCTTCCAAGGCGGGCTGGCAGCAGTGCTCTACTGGGTCACCAACCCATTCTGGGTAGGCGGCTCACTCGCATTCATCGCAACTCAGGCTTGGAGCAGCAACATCCATGCCATCGGTGCTGGCACCCCTGGGGATTACGCGTTCAAGCTGATCTTCATCTGGGTGTCGATCGGCGTTGCCATTGCGGCCCTCAAGCGTGGCAAGTGGATTCCCAATGTTGGCGCGATCATCAGGGTGATCGTGCTCGGTTTCTTCTCAATCACAGCAATCATCTACGGCGCCAAGCACGGCTTCCACGGCTTCGGCTTCTCCGACATGTCACCGACCCTCTCAGTGTTCTTGGCCCTTGTTCCACTCCTGCTGTTCAACTACGTGGGCTTTGAACTCCAGAACGGTGCCGCTGAGGAAATGCAGGACCCAACCAAGGACGTGCCCAAGTCAGTGCTTCAGAGTGGCGCCCTCGGCGTGACCATGTACGCGGTGCCAATTCTCTGCATCCTGCTCGTACTCCCACTTGACAAGGTCACGGGCATCGCAGGCTTCCTCGACGCAGTTGCCGCAACCTTCAGCGTCTACGGCGGCGCAGCGCACATCCTGACTCAGATCACAGCCATTGGCTTCATCATCACGCTGCTGACCTCAGGGGCCGTGTGGATGATCGGCGGAGACAGAATCCTCGCCGTGGCCTCCTATGACGGGGCATTCTTCCCATTCTTTGGCCGCTTCAACGCCAGGCTGGGAACGCCAGTAAGGGCCAATGTCCTCTCAGGACTAGTGGCCTCTGCGTTCATGATCGTTGCTGTCGCCGCCTTCAACAGCGGAGCTGATTCGAAGTTCTACATCGTGCTTACAATCGCGATCTCAACAACGCTGATGTCCTACCTGTGGATCTTCCCCGCCGCATGGCGCCTGCGCAAGACGCACGGGCATGTCCATCGCCCCTACTCAGTTCCTGGCGGCAAGGGCGGAATGGCCCTCGTGGCAGCAATCACAACGTTCTGGGTGGCGCTTGGCACATGGGTAGGCCTCTTCCCGGGGACACTGGAGTCACTGCTGAACGTCTCGTACGACTTCCGCGGCACATGGGGAACTGGCCGCGCAACATATGAGTGGCTGACCCTCGGCACCCTCGCCGTTGTATTCGCGATTGCGGTGCTTGGTTACTTGGTCGGTGGCAAGGTCCGCCGCCAGCAGGTCGTAGTGCCAATCGAAGGCTAGGTAAGGGAGATATAAGGATCTCAAAGAGTTAGCGGGCCGACGCGTTCGGCTCGCTACTCTTGAGGTCCAGCATGATCCGCTTCATCAGAACAGCCTCATCCCGCGCTCTCAGCGCAGCAGCTATCGGCCTCACAGGCCTCCT
>JBAXCW010000077.1:0-5450 GCA_037141275.1 Actinomycetes bacterium | reverse complement strand
CATCGATACAACCCGCTCACCCGTGTCCTCACGAACGCCGGCGACTTCAACGCCCGGGATCATCGGTAGTTCCGATGGTGCGAGGTAGTCGTTCTGGCGCTGATGCGTGTCAGCAAAGTTCAACCCTGCGCGCGTGACGCGGATCAGTACCTCGCCTTCGCCAGCTTCAGGGATGGGCAGCTCGACGACCTTGAGTACTTCGGGTCCGCCGAATTCAGTGATTTGGATGGCTCTCATGTTTGGGAGGGTACCCATGGCGCGCGCGTTGCGGCACTCCGCGAACGCACCGCCACAGGTAGCCTCTGGGTCCATGGCCCTTACCGTCGTTGGATCAATCGCATATGACAGCGTCCGAACTCCCTTCGGACACCGCGAGCGCATGCTCGGTGGGGCAGCCACCCACTTCGCTCTTGCCGCCTCATTCTTTGACGAGGTTCGTGCCGTTGGCCCTGTCGGTGACGACTTCACCGATGCAGACCTCGCGATCCTCGCAACCCGCGGAACGAGTACCGACGATGTCGAGCGCGTCGCTGGCGGCGAGACATTCTTCTGGGCTGGTGAATACGGCTGGGACCTCAACTCCCGCGACACACTTGAGACGCGCCTTGGCGTGTTCGAGACCTTCGAGCCCAAGCTCAGCGACGCCTCACGCGACGCTGACACCGTCTTCCTCGCCAACATCCAGCCTGATATTCAGCAGGCAGTGCGCGACCAGTGCACCAACGCCCGCTTCGTGGCGATGGACTCAATGGACCTTTGGATTGACATCGCCAAGGAATCCCTTGAGAAGGTCATCTCCTCAGTTGACTGCGTGATTCTCAACGATGCAGAGTTGCGTCAGCTGACCCGCAAGCCAAACCTTGTTGCCGCAGCGCGCGAGGTGCTCTCATGGGGCCCCAAGGCAGTCGTCGGCAAGCAAGGCGAGTACGGCGCCGCGCTGTTCACGAAGGACGGATTCTTCTCCCTTCCGGCCTACCCACTTGAGAATGTGATTGACCCAACCGGAGCAGGGGACACGTTCGCCGGCGGCTTTGTTGGCTATGTCGCAGCCCACACTGACCAGGAGATCAACCACGACCTCCTGGTTCGCGCCATGGCATACGGAACTGCTCTCGCATCCTTCAACGTTGAAGAGTTCGGCACAGAGCGCGTTGCGCGCCTTGCCCCACGTGAAGTGCTCGTGCGGGTTGCTGAACTGGAGCGGATCACCCGCTTCACAGACGTCCCGCTTGAACTCCGCGGCTGAGTCGCCCGCAGCTCTTCTCAACCGGGCGCATAGGCAACCACTATTCGCGTGACGAAAGTCACCCTGACCTCTAAGATAAACGGCTCAATGACCGCGACAATGTTCTTCATGATGGTGGTTCTCAAGATTCCAATTCTGATGCTGCTCGGCATCGTCAGGTGGGCAATCAAGGCCGTCCCGGAGGACGAACACTCCGATGACGGCGGTGGAAGTAAGAGTCCTGACCTACCACGGCGCCCCCGCGGCCGGGGTCCTCACGGGGAACCGCAGCCACCCGCTCCAGCTCGGGTTCGCTCAGGTCCACCTCGCCAAACCGTTTCGGTCGACTGACCGGGCGGCGTAACCGACCCTTTCCCTGTCAGACTGCCCCTTGTGACTCAACCAGTTTCAGTTCTTTCGGATGGAACGATCCGCCGCCTAGTAGAAGAGGGCCGGATCAAGATTGACCCGTGGGATCCAGCCAAGATCCAGCCGGCGTCAGTTGACCTGCGACTTGGAGACTCATTCAGAGTATTCAACAACCACCAGGTAACAGCGATTGACCTCCGCGAGCCGCCCGAGAACCTGACTGAAGAGGTCATCGTTCCCGAAGGAGATGCCTTCGTTATCCACCCCGGTGAGTTCTGTCTTGCGCGGACGCTGGAATGGGTGGAGATCCCTGATGACATCGTGGCGCGGATCGAAGGCAAGAGTTCCCTTGGGCGACTTGGCTTGATCGTCCACGCTACGGCCGGCTTCTGCGATCCGGGCTGGAAGGGCACACTCACCCTTGAGCTCAACAACCTCACCCGCATCCCAATCAAGCTTTGGCCCGGTCTGCTGATCGCCCAACTCTCATTCATGACCTTGGACGCTGCAGCTGAGGCACCGTATGGCTCCGAAGGGCTTGGCAGCCATTACCAAGGGCAGCGCGAGGCCACCGAGAGCCGTTACCAGGGCGCTCCGTGAGCGAAGGCTCCGGCCCTCACCTTTCCGTCACAGACAGTCGCTCTGGCGAAACTGCCGAACTTGCAATCACGGATGGCACAATCCGTGCGACTGACCTGCTTGGCCTGAAGGACCCTGAGTCCGGTAGCGGGCTGAGGTCATACGACCCGGCCTTTATGAACACTGCTGCTTGCCGTTCGGCCGTCACATACCTCGACGGTGAGGCCGGAGTGCTCCAGTACCGCGGCTATCCGATCGAGCAACTCGCGGAGCACTCGACCTACCTTGAGGTCGCCTATCTCCTGATCCACGGTGAGCTTCCCACCCCAGACCAGCTTTCCAACTGGACTCACGAGGTAACCACGCATACCTTCGTGCACGAGAACCTCAAGAGCTTCATTCAGGGTTTCCGTTACGACGCGCACCCAATGGGGATGCTCCTCGCCTCGGTTGGTGCCCTCTCAACGTTCTATCCCGATGCGATCGAAATTCACGATCAGGAGATCCGGCGCAGTCATGTGGTCAGGCTGATCTCGAAGATGCCAACGCTCGCAGCGTTTGCGTATCGCCACAACCGCGGAATGCCATACGTCTACCCCGACAACGACCTTTCCTACCCGGGCAACTTCCTTTCGATGGTCTACAAGATTGCCGAGCTCAAGTACCAGCCTGATCCACGCTTGGAGCGTGCCCTGGATGTTCTGTTCATCCTCCATGCGGACCATGAGCAGAACTGCTCAACAAGCGCCGTTCGGGCGGTCGGGTCATCACAGGTTGATCCATATTCCGCTGTGGCAGCGGGCGTTGCAGCGCTATACGGCCCATTGCACGGAGGAGCCAACGAGGCTGTCCTAAGGATGCTGCGCAGGATCGGATCAAAGGACCGTGTCGCCGACTTCATTGAGGGCGTCAAGGCTGGCAATGAGCGACTGATGGGCTTTGGCCACCGTGTCTACAAGAACTACGACCCCCGCGCAAAGATCATCAAGAAGGCCTGCGATGACGTCTTTGAGGTCACGGGCGTCAGCCCGCTGCTGGAGATTGCTGTTGAGCTTGAGAAGATCGCCCTTGAGGACGACTACTTCATCAGCCGCAAGCTTTACCCCAATGTGGACTTCTATTCCGGGCTGATTTACGAGTCGCTTGGAATGCCGGCTGAGATGTTCCCAGTGATGTTTGCGATCCCTCGCACCAGTGGGTGGATCGCACAGTGGCTTGAGATGGTCGATGACCCTGAGCAGAAGATCGCCCGTCCACGGCAGATCTACACGGGCCAGCGCGACCTCAACTACGCACCCATCGACGCCCGCTGAGCGGCGGCCATGGCTGAGCGCTGGCGGTTGGTGGTGCGCGACGGCG
This sequence comes from Actinomycetes bacterium, assembly GCA_037141275.1. GTDB lineage: Bacteria > Actinomycetota > Thermoleophilia > Solirubrobacterales > Solirubrobacteraceae > WLNJ01. The sequence goes on along the minus strand of JBAXCW010000077.1, from coordinate 1,918 downwards.
CCAAAGTGCGCCGTTCACAGTGGGACTCGCTCAAACGGGCTCTTGAGCAGCTTCAGGCGGAGACTGCTGCTGCGGCGACTAGGACGCCGAGCGCGTCTGTTGATCTGAAGATCAGAGAGTTCCAGCCAGAAGACCTTGTCGTGATGCGCGTCCAGCTGAAAGGCCCGCAGAGGTTTGTGCCCAAGGTGCGCTGCGGTATGGATGTGCGCGGTGACGGCAGCCTGCTTCCATGGATCGGGGGCGCAGGGCGCAAGCAGGTTGAGTGCAAGGGCAAGGAAACCGCCTGGCAGGCCCTACGCCGCGCACTGGGAGTTCGCTAGAGAACCAGCTCAGCAGCGTGGCTGGTCAGCCACGCGCGATGCTCACGGTGGCCCGGGCACCGTTGGTCCATCAGAGCCCAGAACCGAGCGGAGTGGTTTGGCTCGTCAAGGTGGCAGACCTCATGCCAGACGACTGCTTCGAGGACCTCGGCCGGCGCCAACATCAGCCGCCACGAGAAGCTCATCCGTCCACCCGGCGCACATGATGCCCAGCGCGTCTTCATGTCTCCAATTCGCAGCGATGTCCAGCTCTGCCCGCAAGCTTCGGTGATCCGGTCAAGGCGTTCGGTGAACTCCAAACGCGCGGCTCGCCGGTAGAGCGATTCAAGTGCTGCGGTGCTGTCGCCTTCGGGGACGAGTATCCGGGCACTGTCGCGGCGAGCGATGCTGCGGCCCTTCTCCGTCATCACGGGGATCAACTCGCCAAGCCATGGGACTCGCCCGCCCCGACCGCGGACAATCTCCGTGGCGGCTTCCTGCTCTGAGAGCCGGTCGCGGATCCATGGCCCCAAACGTGCCACTGCAGTCTCAGCTGTGCGATCACTGGCCCCCTCGGGCAGGATCACGGTCACGCCGTTGCGGTCAACTGTCACGCGGACACGCTTTGCTCTCGCTGAGCGCCTGATCCCGTAGATCAGGTCGGAACTGGGACTGCTCACCGTCTGATCAGCCGTTGTTGGAACTGCTGCCAGGCTGCGTGTAATACACGGGGGCTGGGGTGCCCGGTGTGAGAGAGCTGATGGGAACGATCACCTTGCCAAATGGAAGCAGGGAGATTGGGATCATCTTGAGGTTGCCGATAGCGAGCGGAATGCCGATGATCGTCACGGCCAACAGACCTGCTGTGACGAGATGCATGATCAACAACGGGACTCCACATACGAGCAGCCAGATGATGTTGCCAATCAGCGATGCGGCACCAGCAGTTGGCTTCTCAACCACGGTTCGGCCAAAGGGCCAGAGCGAGAAGTTCGCAAGCTTGAACGCTTGAAGGCCGAAGGGAATGGTGATGATCAGGACGCACATGATCACTCCCGCGACAAAGTAAGTAAGGGCAAGCCAGAAGCCCGAGAAGACGAGCCAGATCAAGTTTCCAATCAATCGCATGTCCCAATTATGACGGGTCCGGCGGCCGGACCCGTCGACAGGTCAAAGCGCGTGGGGAGTCTGAGGTGGTGATAATCGACCAATGAGCGAGACACGGATTCAGCTTCCAGCAGGAGTTAGGCCTCCGCTCGGCGTCTATGTCAATGGCGTGGAACTCAAGGAGGGCATCGACTTTCGGGTCGCAGCCGACGAGCTTGTGGTTTCCCGTGAACTTGTGAAGGAAGGGAACCTCGGCTTCTGGCGTTGGTTCCTAGGGGCTTTCGGTATTGGCACCTATCGCAAGAACGATGTGGTTGACATCCGTTACCAGCGCGACGGCACGGCGAAGATCGCCCACGACGTCAAGTTCGCTACACCTACACCCAGCTAGGACTTCGAGTTCTCCCAAGGCCGGTGAAGGCGCAGTGCGGAGAGGATCGCCCTCGTCGCGGGAGAGCGGTTGAGTGTGTAGAAGTGAATGCCTGGTGCTCCGCCGGCGAGCAGTTCCGCGC
>JBAXCW010000076.1:0-5474 GCA_037141275.1 Actinomycetes bacterium | reverse complement strand
CTGGTCAACCGGCATGAAGACCTTATCCCCACCGAGAAACTCAAGCTGGAGGTAATCGCGAGTGACGCCAGCGACCGTCTTGGTGTCAAAGCCCGTGAACCGGGCAATGCCGTGGTCCTCGTGGACAACCGTATCCCCTGCCTTGAGGTCGGTGAATGACTTCAGGGCCGCGCGGCCGTGGCGTGGCTCGCGGCTACGCACGCGCCTGCGCACCAGCCGATCCGCTGGGATTACTGCGAGGGCGAGGTCAGAGCAGACAAAGCCTTCTGTAATCCGTGCGGCGGTGAAGACCAAGGTCCCGTCTTCAGGCGCTTCATCACCGAGTGGGACTGCAGCCATACGAACCAAGTTGAGTGCTGCACGGTCAGCGTCACCGCGCCATGGGAAAGCGACCGCCACTCGGTAGCCATCACGTGTCAAACGCTCCAGGTCGGGCTCAGCGTCTTTCAGCGTGCGAGCTGCAATTGCGGGAGTCCCGCCCCGCCACGCAATCTCCTGTCCCGAGTCGTGGATAGAAAGCGATGCAACCGACCTGCGGCTCAGAGCCTCCTCAACCTCAGCTGGAGTCGAGTTGAGAGCCGCGGCATCGGCCTGACCAAGAGTGGCCTCAACGTCAAGCCACCAATCGTCAAGCGAGGGTTTGATCTCCTCGCTAGCGGCAATCACGATCAAGGCCGAGTCGATCAAATCTAATGGGGCCACATAACGGTCTAGTGGAAGTAGGTCGGCCAACGGAAGACGGTCATCTGGGTCCTCCAGCGCTGCGTACTCAGCTGCCTCACGCAGGTCCAACCGCAACTCGGCGGCAGGCGCCAGGAGCACCTCATCCGCAACCCCCAGCGAGCGCTGAGTGAAGGTGGAGAACCAACGCAGCGACTCAATGTCCTCATCCCAGAGGTCAATACGAACAGCATGCTCAGCAGTCGCTGGATAAATGTCAATGATGTCTCCCCGAACCGAGAATTGACCGCGCTCTGTCACCTGCTCCACCCGTTCGTACCCGCAATCAACGAGCTTGGGGAGCATGTCCGACATTCTGAACCGGTCACCCTTGATCACAGAGAATCCATGCGGACGCAGCTCAGCCTCTGGAACCTTCTCTGCGAGGGCGACCGCGCTTGCCACAACGACTGGCGCTCCGTCAGCAAAGTCACTGCCAGCGAGGGCATCCAGTGCGCCAAGTCGCAGGCCGATCAGATGGGAAGGTGGTGCAAGGTGAGACCCGCCAGCGATCCCGCGCGTCGGGTAGAGCAAGACAGGCCGCGGTTTAAGCCAAGCCCTGAGGTCATCGGCTAAACGGCGCGCAGCCGCGTCATCACCTGCAATCACCAGTAGTGGAGTCTCACGGTCTGCCGCGGCGAGTGCGGCAAGAACGAATGGCCTCATCCCACTGGATACAAACGCGGAGCCTCCTTCTGCTCGCAGCCGATCCAGCTGGCCCTTGGAGTTAGCAAGGGGGAGGAGCGGTGAGAGTGGCTCGTCGCGGTCTGGGGCCGGGGATTGATCGACCGAAGAGGCGGTCATTCGGCCTCAACCGCGGTCGCCGCGATGAGGTGCTCTGTCGCGCGGGCGGCATCCTCAAACAGCTTTTCAACCTCTGCCTTCGGCTCCGAGAAAGCTCCTAGCACGTAGGCGCTCACCAGGTTGGCGTCGGTCGAGTCAGGCCTGCCAACGCCGATCCTGATGCGGTGAAAGTCGGGGCCGCCAAGTTCGCGGGAAAGGGACTTGAGCCCGTTGTGCCCGGCAAGCCCACCGCCAAGGCGCGCGCGTACTTCGCCAAACGGGACGTCAAGTTCGTCGTGCAAGACAATGATTCGGTCCAGTTGGACGCCAAAGGCTCCGCGGGCCGGGCTGGCGCTGCGGCCTGAGTCGTTCATGAATGTTTGGGGAAGGAGGACTGCTACCCGCGGTCCACCGGGTGAGATCCGACCTTCAGTGACAAGTCCGTTGAACTGCTTCTTAGCCTTGGGAAGGTCCCAGCGCTGGGTGAGAAGGTTGGCGGCCTCAAAGCCAGCGTTGTGCCGAGTTCCCGCGTAGCGGGTACCGGGATTGCCCAGTCCGACAATCAACCAGTCAGCTGGCGCTGTCGAACCCCGGCCGCGCTTGCCGCGCAGCCGCACGGGCTACTCGCCGTCGCCGTCGCCGTCGGAGCTGGCAGCTTCGTCGGAGTCGGCTGCTTCGCCGTCTTCGCCTTCTGCTGCTTCGCCATCGCCGATGAGCTCGGTTTCGGCTTCCTCAGCGTCGCGCTCAACCTGCGCGGCCAGACGGGATGCGGCCATTGTCGCGATGACAATGTCACCTTCGTCGACCATCTCTGCTCCCTCTGGAACGGCAAGGTCGTAGACATGAAGTGAATCGCCGATCTCCATTTGGGATGCGTCGATGATGATGCTGTCTGGAATCTCTGTTGGCAGACACTCAATGTTTGCCTCACGGATGATCTGCTCAACAAGGCCACCGAAGCGCACGCCTGGTGAGTCCTCGGCGCCGATGATCTCGATCTGCACTGAAGCCTGGACTTTCTTCTTCAAGTCAACGCGGATCAGGTCAACATGGACGGTGCGTCCACTAACTGGATGGCGCTGCTGCTCGCGGACAAGCACTGGCTGAGGCTTGTCGCCTTCGATGTGAAGGTCGATCAGAGCGCTGTGGCCGGCAAGGGCAATCCGAAGATCGCGCTCAGTGACCGAGAGGCTGACAGGGTCAATCCCGCCGCCATAAACGACGCCCGGTACGACACCTTCGCCACGGAGGCGACGCGCGGTGCGCGAGCCTTCCGGCGTGCGGGGCTGTGCTGCTAGTACTGGAGTCTCGTTGGCCATCGGCACAGCAGAGTAGCGGTTGCTGCCGGACCTGTGCGGCCCGGCAGCTCCGATGCCATCTAATTCAGCTGGTTAGGAGACCGTAACTACGGACTTCATACCCGCATGCAGCCTGCACACGTAGGTGAACTTGCCCTTGGCAGTGAACTTCCTTGTGGCCGTGCCAGCGTTGGCGTTGCCCTTGCTGATTCCGGGGCCATAAAGGTTGTGGCGGAAACCAGACCATGTCCACTTGACCGAGTCGTTCTTCTTGATTGAGACAGGGTGAGACCCAAATGTCCAATCGACGTTCGTTGTGGTGGCGGCAAATGCCGGAACGGCAAGAACAGCGGCTACGGCAAAGGCGGCAAAAAAGATTGTTACTCGACGCATTGTCTCTCCTGTTTTGTGTTCGAACTTCATCTTAGGTTAGGTGAAGTGTCTCACACAGAGCGCCACTTCTCACGTAACAACGTAAAGATTCGGGAAAGCCGCTGGGCGCTATACGAGCAAGTTGGCGACGCCAGGGCAGGCGCCTTCCCGGGCAATCGGGTTCGACACGCTCGTCAGATGAATCGCAAACCCGCTGATCACAGTTCCGGTGCGCTTGATGCCAAGGCACTGGACGACAGGGAGCCGCTTTCCAAGATGCCAAGCAATGCGAGCGACGCCCGTCGCGCCACCCGTTCCAAAGCCCGCCCCACGAGTGATCTGAAGAATCTCGAGTGTCAGTGTCGGACCTTGTACCCGCTTGACAAGCGCCGTTACCTGCCTGTTGCACTTGGTCCCAGGGGCACAGTCAGGCAGGTATCTGGTCAAAGCCTGCGCGTTACCGCTTGCTTGATACCGAATCACCTGCTCAATCATCACCCGCTCGGAATCACGCGCGCCGAGCATCCGACCAACGCCAAGGCTGATCACGATGAACGCGACAATGCCGGCGAAGATGAGGGCTATGCGTGCTGGGCGGGACATTGCTTAACCGAGGATACGGACGACAGGCACTTGAGCGTCAGGTGCCCCCGCCGCGAATCACAAAGCCGCGCTCTGAGAGTGCGCCTAGAGCGTCCTCAAACCCGGCGTAATTGCGCGCCACAAGCAGTTCAACTGGGACCCCCGCTGGGCCACCCGTCCGAACCCAGCGTCTAAGAAGCTTCTCCCCCGCGGACTCCTCGGCTTCGCGCAGAAGCTCAGTCAGGATCGGCACCGCTGTCAGCGAGTCAGCGTCCCCGGAGATCAGGTCCAGCGGCGAAGCCCCTAGCGCTTCGCAAAGTTCGTCATCAGTCAGGCCGAGTAGATCTGCCAGACGCCTGGCATCACCCTCCGCCATGGATCAGAAGAGCTGGTTCTCGCCGCCAAAGACCTCGCTCACCGAACCGTCGGTGAAGATCTGGCGGATCGAGGTCGTGAGCAGCTCTGCGCACGAGAGAACGCGGATATTGGAAGGCGCTCCTGCTGGCAGTGGAATCGTGTCGGTAACGACGATCTCCTCAAACCCAGACGAAGCGAGATTCTCGAACGCATTGCCCGACAGGACCGCGTGAGTCGCTGCGGCATAGACCTTGGTGGCGCCTTCGTCCAAAACAGTCTGCGCGGCAGCCTTCAGTGTGCCCGCCGTGTCGATGATGTCGTCAACGATCAGAGCCGTACGGCCGCGCACATCACCAATGATGTGGCCGACCTCTGCTTGCTGATGCTCTGGCCGTTCCTTGTTGAGGAGGGCGAGGTCAGCGCCAATCGTTGAGGCAAACTTCTTGTTCAGCTTGACTCGGCCCGCATCTGGCGAGACGACCACGAGATCCTCAAGACCCAGGTCATCGAAGTACTGCGTCAAGGTGAACATCGCTGTCATGTGATCACAAGGCTTCTGGAAGAAACCCTGGATCTGACCTGAGTGGAGATCCATCGTCAGGATCCGGTCGATACCGGCGGCCTCAAGCATCCGCGCGACAAGACGGGCGCTGATCGGCTCACGCGGGGCGCTCTTCTTGTCCTGACGGCTGTAGCCGTACCAAGGGCAAACGGCGATCACTCGATGAGCTGAGCCACCGACGGCAGCGTCAACCATGACCATCAGCTCCATCAGCGCATCGTTGGCTGTCAAGCCAAGCTCAGGGTTGGCGCAGATTGGTTGGATCAGGAATACGTCAGCGCCACGGATTGACTCGTGGAAGCGGCAATACACCTCACCGTTGCTGAAAGTCTTTGTGGTCACGCCGCCAAGCTCAACGCTCAGGCGGTCAGCAATCCGAGCTGAAAGCGTCGGGTTTGCCCGCCCGCTGAACAGCATCAGGCGCTTGTCGTAATCAATGTCCAGATGGGTACCGGTGGCGAGTGCGTCCTCGAGGGTGCTCATGGATGCGCGAGTGTACGCGGCGCGCGGGACGGCGGCGGCAGCGGGCTTGCCCCAGAGTGGCTCAGGCATCGTCTTCACCCCTCGTTGAAAAGTCTTCGACATTGGTCTGGCGCGGGCGGGCGATCCCCAGCGCGCCGTCAGGAATGTCGCCCGTGATTGCCGAACCAGCGCCTGTCAGTGCATCCTCTCCGATCTCAACGGGAGCAATCAATGAGGTGTGTACCCCAGTTCTTGCTCGGGCACCCACAACCGTTCTGTGCTTATTGCGGCCGTCGTAGTTGGCAGTGATCGTGCTCGCCCCAAGGTTGGCACCAGCG
>JBAXCW010000075.1:0-5492 GCA_037141275.1 Actinomycetes bacterium | reverse complement strand
CTGCTACTGAGGAATACGACCGGCTGAGGGAGGGTCCGCTGAAAGGGCTCCGCCTCGGCTTGCTCCACGGGAGGATGAGCTCGGCTGAGAAGGAGCTGGCGATGAAGGCGTTCTCGGATGGCGACACTGAAGTTCTCGTTTCGACGACTGTTATCGAGGTTGGTGTCGATGTGCCTGAGGCGACAGTGATGATGGTTGAGAACGCAGAGCGGTTTGGGCTTGCCCAGCTGCACCAGCTTCGGGGCCGAGTGGGTCGTGGATCGGCTGGTGGGGTGTGTCTGCTTTGTGGGTCCAAAGCTGCTCGGAGGCTCGTGGCGATGGAGGAGAGCTCTGATGGTTTTGTGCTTGCCGAGCTGGATCTCGAGCTTAGGGGCGAAGGCGAACTGACTGGGGTCAGACAATCCGGATTGCCCCGGCTGAAGGCCGCCTCACTTCCTGCTGACCTTGAGATTCTTGAACAGGCCAACAAGGTTGCCAAGGAGATCCTTGCGACTGATCCTGATCTCCTTATGCCTAAGCACGCGCTGATCGGAATGCTTGTGTCGGAGCCCGAGTCTGAACTTTCGGCCGACAGGATCGTGGCCTGAGTTGGCGAGCTTGAGGATTGTTGCTGGAACCCATGGTGGTCGCAGAATCCAGATACCGGCAGGGACAGCTACTCGCCCCACGGGCGAACGGGTTCGCGAAGCCGTCTTCTCAAGCCTTGGGGATCTAGATGGACTCCGGGTGCTTGATCTCTTCTCCGGTTCGGGGGCATTCGGACTTGAGGCCATATCGAGGGGAGCGGTGGAGTCAGTCCTAGTTGACAACTCTCACAAGGCCGTCGCCTGTATCCAGGTCAACATCGATGCGTTGAGTCTGGGTGATCAGGTCAGGGTGATCAGGTCAGATTGGCGCAAAGCACTTGAGGTTCTGGCCAAGCGGGAAGAGCTGTTTGATGTTGCCATCGTTGACCCACCGTGGGCCGCCGTAGGGGAGGTGGGGGTCAACCTAGCCGGCCTCTTGACACCCGTCTTGGCTGATCGGGCCACAGTCATCTGTGAGAGCGGGTTCAAGAATCCGATGGAGGTTGACCTCCCGCTTGTGCGCGAGAAGCGCTACGGCGATACCCTAATTCGAGTCCATGGCACCTGACAACCGCATAGCGATCTGCCCAGGTTCCTACGATCCCGTAACGAACGGGCATCTTGATGTAATTGAGCGGGCGTCGGCGATTTTCGACGAGGTGGTCGTTGCTGTGGTGAACCTCTCCGTCCGTAAGTCAAAGGCCCTGTTTGGAATTGATGAGAGGATCGCCTTCATCCAAGAGGCCACTGCGCATCACGGGAATGTTGTCGTTGAGCCCTTCTCAACATTGGTGGTTGACTTCGCGAAGAAGCGTGGGGCCAAGGCCGTGGTTAAGGGTCTCCGAGCGATCTCGGACTTCGAGTATGAGTTCGAGATGAACCAGCTCAATCGGCTCCAAGCTCCCGATATTGAGTCTCTTTATCTGATGGCGTCCCCCAAGTCCAGTTTCATTAGCTCGAGCGGCATCAAGGAATTGGCAACATTTGGCGGGAAGATTGATGGCCTTGTGCCCCCTCGGGTGGCAGAACGCTTGCAGGAAGAACTTTCCCGTTAGAAACAGCAACACTTTCCACAGCGAAAGGAAGCCCACATGGATGTTCTTGTATTGATTGACAAGCTGGACGATCTAGTCCACAACGCCAAGCAGGTTCCACTCACAGATCAAGTACGCGTTGATAAGGAGGAGATCTACGATCTTCTCGATCAGATGCGTGCCACGATCCCTGAGGAGATCAAGCAAGCCCGCTGGATCGTCAAGGAGCGCCAAGAGATGCTGGCCGAGGCCAAGCGTGAGGCTGAACGGATTCTTACTGAGGCACGTGAGCGGCAGGATCAGCTCATTGCCGAGCAGGAGGTAACGCGAGAAGCAGAGCGTGCCGCCGAGGACATCGTTGAAGATGCGCGGGCCCGCGAGCGCGAGATTCGTCTCGGTGCCGAGGACTACGCAGACGACGTTCTGCACAACCTTGAGGACAACCTCACCAAGTTTATTGCTGCAGTTCAGCGTGGTCGCGATCGGCTAGCCGGTCGGGATGATCACCGCGAAGACTGATCAGTGGCTTGGGACCGTGGGTCCCGAGAAGTCCCACGGCTGTAGATTTCGCTCGACATGAGTGATCTCTCCGACCGCCTTCAGGGAACCTTTGCCGCAATAGCGACGCTTCGCTCATCTGGGCTGATCGGATTGGAGCGCCCCGACCGCGCGATTAAGGCGGCGGGCGCTCTAAAGAAGTTTGGTCCAACGCCTGCGGCAGCGATTGCCGCAGCGGGTGTGAGACACCCAGACGCGCTCGCAGTAATAGACGACCGCGGAGTACACACCTGGCGTGAGATCTCTGATCGTGCTGATGCCCTCGCCCGAGCGCTTGCCGGCCGCGGTGTAACAGCCGAATCCGGAGTTGGGGTGATGTTGCGCGATCAGGCCGACTTCCTTGTTTCGGTTGGAGCAATCGCGAGGATTGGCGCTGACCTTGTACTCCTCAACACCTCGTTTGCGGCGCCGCAGGTCGAAGGTGTCGTAGAGCGCGAAGGTGTGTCCACCGTGATTTACGACCTTGAGTTCGATGACGTGGTCTCGGGTGTCGAGCTTGCCGGCTCCAAGGTGATTGCTTGGGGAGCCGCGGATGCTCCTGGCCGCGACAGCATCGATTCGCTTGTTGCCACGGCACCATCGGCTCAGCCACCGCTTCCAGATTCACCTGGTCGGACGGTGATCCTCACCTCCGGCACCACGGGTACTCCAAAGGGTGCCAAGCGCGGGAAGCCACCTTCGATTCTCGACATGGCATCCCTGTTGGACAAGATCCCGCTCAAAAGTGGCGAAGTAACAGTCATTGCTGCTCCGCTCTTTCACTCGTGGGGTTTTGTGCACCTCAGTGTTGCGACCGCGCTGGGTTCGACCATGGTTCTGCGTCGCAGGTTCAACCCTGCTCAGGTGGTGGAAGACATCAACAGGTTTGACGCCTCCGCGCTTGTCGTTGTTCCCGTGATGCTGAAGCGGATCCTCGACCTACCAGAGGCTGAGCGGGCAGTGGCCTCGGGAACTCTGAGGATCATCGCGGCAAGTGGGTCCGCTCTTTCGGCCGAGCTTGGAACGCGGGCGATGGATCAGTACGGACCGGTTCTCCACAACCTCTACGGGTCAACGGAGGTCGCATGGGCGACGATCGCTACCCCAGAAGACCTTCTGGCAGCACCCGGGTGTGCTGGCAGGCCGCCACGCGGTGTGACCGTAAAGCTCGTTGATGAGGAGGGCATAGAGGTTGCTGAGGGCGAGCGCGGGCGAATCTTTGTTGGCAACGAGATGCTTTTTGAGGGCTACACAGGAGGCGGGGGCAAGGAAGTTCTCAAGGGCCTGATGAGCACGGGTGATGTCGGTCGGTTTGACGAGGGTGGCCGACTCTTTGTTGAAGGCCGTGACGACGACATGATCGTCTCCGGCGGCGAGAATGTCTTCCCCGAAGAGGTTGAGGACTGTCTTAACTCCCACGAAGCGGTCAAGGACTCTGCTGTTGTTGGCGTACCTGATGAGGAATTTGGTCAGAGGCTGCGAGCAGCCGTTGTCTTGGAGTCCGGGAGCAAGGCAACTGCCGAGGATTTGACGGCCCATGTGAAGGCCGAACTTGCCCGGTACAAGGTTCCACGAGAGATCTTTTTCCTGGACGAATTGCCACGCACGGCTACGGGGAAGATCCTTCGTCGCCGAATCATCGAGCTCTGACGGCTACTCTCGCAGCATGACTGCGACCGCCGATGAACCGTTTGATCTTGGAGCCCTTCTCTTGGTCCCCGGTGAGGGGAAGCGAATTGAGCTCACTGCTGACGTCGGCGAGATCGAGCTAGGAGGCAATGTCTACCGAGTTACCGGACAGCCTGTTCCAGTCCGGATTGATCTCTCGCGCACGGTCGGTGACGGATGGGCCTTCCGCCTAGCTGCCAGCGTTGACCTAGAGGGCCCCTGCACTAGGTGCCTGGCGCCCGCAGCACCGCATCTGGATGTCGAAGCACGCGAGGCCAGCCGTCCGGGTGGAGGGGAGGATCTCCAGTGTCCGTATCTTCTCGACGATGACCTCCTTGATGTCGCCGCCTGGCTGCGCGACTCGATTGTTCTAAACCTCCCGAGCTCGATCCTCTGTCACTCGAACTGCCCTGGGCTGTGTGAGGAGTGCGGTATTCGGCTCGCCACTGCTGGCCCGGACCACTTTCACGAGAAGCCACCGGACCCCCGCTGGGCGGCCCTTCGTGACCGCGAGCCGTGATTTTTCTCCGGCACTGGTAGGCTGCACAAACCATGGCAGTCCCGAAACAAAAACAGTCGCACTCGCGAACCGCGAAACGTCGCGCTCAGCATCGTGCTGCAGTTCCAACGGTTAGCTCCTGCACCTCGTGCGGAGCACCTCGGGTTCCCCATCGGGTCTGTCCCTCCTGCGGCACCTACGGTGGCCGTCAGGTAATCACCAACTCCTGATCGGAGCACTCCCAGTTGGTCACCGTCGCCGTTGACGCTGGAGGAGCCGACAAGGGAGCGGTAGAGGTTGCTGCAGGCGCGGCCGAGGCTGTGAGAGGTGGACAGATCCGTGTCCTTCTCTTTGGGGATGAGTCGGAGATCGGTTCTGTGCCTCAAGGAGTTGAGGTACGACATGCACCTGTTTCGATCGCGAAGGCCGCCGACCCCGCCTCGGCGGTTAGGACAACTCCACAGGCTTCCGTCGTGCAGGCCGCTCGGGCGGTCGCTGCTGGTGAAGCCGATGCGTTCGTCTCGGGCGGCTCGACTGGAGCGGCGCTTGCTGCGGGCGTCCTACACATCCGGCGTCAGCCAGGAGTTCACAGGCCAGCCCTAGCCCTGATGGTTCCTGTCCCCGGCGCTCCCGTCCTGCTCCTCGATGTGGGCGCCAGCACAGAGGTCAGAGTGGAGCGGCTTGTTCAACACGCTCACATGGGCGCAGCTTTTGGGGAGGCTGTATTTGGGATGGACCGACCCAGAGTTGCCTTGCTCTCTAATGGCGAGGAGGCAACACGGGGGACGCCCGAGGTCATCGCCGCGCACGCGCTCCTTGCCGCTGATGAGCGGATTCACTTCGTAGGGAATGTTGAGGGGGTTGGTATAGCCGACGGCAGAGCTGATGTCATCGTCACGGATGGGTTCACCGGAAACGTTGCTCTCAAGCTGATGGAAGGCGTCTCGTCGGCAGTTGTTGAGGCGATCAGGTCCGCGGCGACCTCGGATCCACGGGCAGCAGCAGGCGCCCTACTGCTTCGCCCAGCTCTCGGGGGCTTGAAGGACCAGCTTGACCCCGAAGCCCACGGCGGGGCTCACCTCTTGGGGCTTAGGAAGGTGGCGGTTGTACCCCACGGCAGATTCGGGGCGCGCGGGTACAGCAAGGCAATTTTGCTATTTGGCTGGTTATCTAAAATCGCCTGGGCAA
>JBAXCW010000074.1:0-5500 GCA_037141275.1 Actinomycetes bacterium | reverse complement strand
CCTTGGAACGCTCCTCGTTCGAGCGTGAAGTCTTGACAACGCCCTTATGGGCACCGCGGGTCTTCTTACGAAGCTGCTTGGAAGTTGGAACCTCTGCAGGCTCGCCGTCTTCCTCCTCCGCTGCTGGGGCAGACGGAGCTTCGGCCGCAGGGGCCTCTTCAGCAGGAGCTTCGGCCGCAGGGGCTTCCTCTGCAGGAGCTTCCTCGGCGGGAGCCTCTTCGGCAGGGGCTTCCTCAGCAGGTGCTTCTGGAGCAGGGGTCTCCTCCACCGGAGTTTCCTCGGCAGGTGTTTCTTCCACTGGAGTCTCCTCCACTGGGGTTTCTTCTTCAGTCGGCTCGTCGCTCACGCGGTCTTCTCCTTGACAATTGATATTCCGCGTTCACGGCAGACAGTGATTGTCCTGGCGACGTGACGTCGGGCAGCATTAAGTGATGCGGTGTCTTCCAGCTCACCGGTCGCCCCGCGGAAACGGAGGTCGAACAGTTGACGCCGGGCAGTAAGAGCATGCGCTGCAAGCTCATCTGGCTCCATGTCGCGGAGATCCTGTGCTGACGCAAATTTACTCATGCGTCTTCTCTCAATACGAACTTGGTGCGTACGGGAAGCTTATGGCCGGCAAGACGCAGTGCCTCGCGGGCAAGCGGCTCCGGAACTCCTGCGAGCTCAAACATGACACGGCCAGGCTTGACTACGGCAACCCATCCTTCTGGGGAACCCTTACCTGAACCCATGCGGGTTTCTGCTGGCTTCTTGGTGAAAGGCTTGTCTGGATAGACGTTGATCCACACCTTGCCGCCACGCTTGATCTTGCGGGTCATGGCAATACGTGCAGCTTCGATCTGTCGGTTGGTGATCCAGCCGTTGTCGAGGGCCTTGAGGCCGAACTCGCCGAACTGAACCTTGACCTGGCCGCGGGAGAGACCCCGACGACGACCACGGTGAACACGGCGGAACTTGACGCGCTTTGGTGAAAGCATCAGCGACCACCACCCGTTCCACGGTTGCCCTGACCGCCCTGGCCGCCTTGGCCACCTCGGCCACCGCCACCCTGACCGCCTTGACCACCTTGACGAAGTCCCTGTGCCTGCTGGCGTCCGCGACCCCCTGGGCCACCACCCTGACCACCAGGTCCGCCTGCTCCACCAGCGCCGCCACCACTTCGACGGTCACGGCGTGGACGGTCGCCCGACGGAGCTACTGCCGGTGGCGTGTCGTCCATGATCGTAAGGTCAGCACCGCTGTAGCCCTCAGGCATGATCTCGCCCTTGTTGACCCAGACCTTGACGCCGATACGACCGAAAGTCGTCTTGGCCTCGCAGGCTCCGTAGTCAATGTCGGCACGAAGTGTATGAAGAGGAACACGGCCGTCAGCGTAAAGCTCAGTTCGACCCATCTCAGCGCCACCAAGGCGTCCCGAAACCTGGATCTTGATGCCCTTAGCGCCTGAGCGCATGGCGGAAGTCATTGCCCGCTTCATTGCGCGTCGGAAAGCAACGCGGTTCTGAAGCTGCTCGGCGATTGACTGTGCGACAAGGTTGGCGTCCAGCTCTGGGCGCTTGATCTCAAGGATGTTGACCTTGACGGCCTTGCCCGTGAGCTTATGAAGGTCGCGGCGCAGGGCATCAACTTCGGAACCGGACTTGCCGATCACGATGCCAGGGCGTGCTGTTGAAATGTTGACCTCAACATCAGTCTGCGTCTTGCGGATCGTGATCTTGGAAAGACCAGCGTGCGCGAGTCGCTCCGTGATGTGATCACGGATCTTGATGTCTTCTTCTAGATAGTCGGCGAAATGCTTTTCGTTGAACCACGTGGCTTTCCAGTCGTGGATGTAGCCAACGCGCATTGCCTCCGGGTGTACCTTCTGTCCCATTGTTTACTCCTTCGTCCCGAGGACGATCGAAAGGTGGCTAGTGCGCTTACGGATCTTGGTGGCGCGACCCATGGCACGAGGGCGGAAACGCTTAAGCGTTGGGCCCTCGTCCGCTGAGATCGCGAACACGAAGAGGTTTGCTGCGTCGAGACCGTTGTTGTGCTCGGCGTTAGCGATTGCTGACTCCAGGAGCTTGCTCCAGTCGCCAGCGATGGTGCGTGGGGAATGAGCGAGCAGCGAGCGTGCCTCATCAACGGACTTGCCGCGGATGTGGTCACTTACAAGGCGAGCCTTGCGTGCTGAAGAGCGGATGTACCGGGCGTGAGCGCGGACGAGCACTGGGCCTTCCTGCTCCACTGTCTCTGCCTTCTTGTCCTTGGTCTGAGCCATTGCTCTAACGCTTCTTAGCTGTGTCGATGTGGCCTCGGAAGGTACGTGTCGGCGCAAATTCGCCGAGCTTGTGACCAACCATGGACTCGTTGACGAAAACTGGGATGTGCTTGCGACCGTCGTGGACGGCGATCGTGTGACCGACCATCTCGGGGAAGATTGTTGATGTACGGGACCAGGTCTTGAGCATCTGCTTGTCGCCCGAGGCATTCATTGCCTCGATGCGGGCCATCAGACGTTCTTGGACGAAAGGTCCCTTTTTGCTTGAGCGACTCATTTAGTTCACCTGCTCGACTTGCCGCGCTTGCGGCCTCGGACGATGTATCGGTCAGACTGCTTGTTCTTCTTACGGGTTCTGTAACCAAGCGTTGGAACGCCCCAAGGTGTTACTGGGTGACGACCAGCGGTCGTTGAACCTTCACCACCGCCGTGTGGATGGTCCACAGGGTTCATGGCAACGCCACGGGTCTGGGGACGGACGCCCATGTGGCGCTTGCGTCCAGCCTTACCGATTGTGACGTTCTGATGGTCGCTGTTACCGATGGCGCCGACAGTTGCGCGGCACTCTGCGCGTACAAGGCGCATTTCACCGGAAGGAAGACGCAGGGTGACCATGTCGCCGTCCTTAGCGAGAAGCTGAATTGAAGTTCCGGCTGAGCGCCCGAGCTGACCACCACGGCCAGGCTGAAGCTCAACATTGTGGATCACTGTGCCGGTTGGCATGTCCTTAAGTGCAAGGGCGTTACCTGGGGCAATCTCTGAACCTGGTCCGGAGGCGATCACGTGGCCGACCTCAAGTCCCTGTGGGGCAATGATGTAGCGCTTCTCACCATCTGCGTAATGCAGAAGGGCGATGTAGGCGGTCCGGTTCGGGTCGTACTCAATGTGAGCAACCTTTGCTGGGACGCCATCCTTGAGACGCTTGAAGTCAACCTTGCGGTACAGGCGCTTGGCTCCGCCACCGCGATGGCGGGAGGTCTTGCGTCCGCGGGCATTTCGGCCACCAGACTTTGTGAGCCCTTCAGTAAGGCTCTTCTCGGGGTGATCACGTGTGATCTCTGCGAAGTCCGGGTACGAAACAAAGCGCATTCCTGGGCTGGTTGGCTTGGGCTTGCGAATAGCCATTAGTTGAGCTCCAATGATTGGAAGATTGGAATCCGCTCGCCCTCACGGACGGTCACGATTGCCTTCTTCCACGAGCGGCGTGTGCCGACCGAGAAGCCGCGGCGCTTTGGCTTGCCGCGAACGTTGGCTGTATGAACCTGGACAACACCAACGTTGAAGAGTTCCTCAACGGCTTGGCGGATCTGGGTCTTGTGAGCGTCCGGATGGACGCGGAAGGTATAACGGCCGGCCTCAGCGAGCACGAAGCTCTTCTCAGACACGATCGGACGGATGATTACTTGTGTTGCGTCCATGACTACTCCCCTACTCCGGCGCCAACTGTTGCGCGAACTGGCTTGAGTGCACGCTCGGTGATCCGAGCAAGAGCAGAATCGCTGAACAGGATTGAACCCGCGCGCATAATGTCGGCAACGCCGGCACTGTCAACCGGAAGCACGTTGGCTCCCTTGAGGTTGCGGAAGGAAAGTGCCACTGAGGACTCTTCCTCGGTCAGCAGGAGAAGAATTGGACCTGGGGTGTCCCACTTGCCAAGCTCGGATGCTGCCCGCTTGGTTGCTGGTGCTTCCCATGTTGCAGCGTCAATCACGCCAACAGAGCTGCGCTCGGCGTGGACCGAAAGGGCTGAGCGCAATGCTGCCCGGCGTGCCTTGCGGTTGACCTTGACAACGTAAGAGCGTGGCTGAGGGCCGAAGACCGTGCCGCCGCCAACCCAAATTGGTGAACGTGAGGAACCGGCGCGTGCGCGGCCAGTGCCCTTCTGACGCCAAGGCTTGGCGCCACCGCCACGGACCATGCCGCGGGTCTTGGTTGCGTGAGTTCCCTGACGACGGGCGGCGAGCTCAGCAATGACCGTCTCGTGAACGAGCGGCATGTTGAACCGGACACCGAAGGCTTCAGGGTCAAGCTTGACTGCGCTACCTGCGCCGATGCGAGTTGCCTCAGCCATCTGTGCGCACCTCGACCGTTCCGCCGCGTGGTCCAGGAACTGCGCCACGGACAAGAAGAAGGTTGTCTGCTGCGATGATCTCGACGACTGTGAGGCCGCGCTTTGTTACGCGCTTGGAGCCCATCTGGCCTGGGCCGCGGATGCCCTTCATTACGCGTGATGGCGTTGCAGATGAACCGATCGAACCCGGTGCACGCACGTTGTGCGAGCCGTGGCTCTTGGGACCGCTGGCGAAGTTGTGGCGCTTGATCGTGCCGGCAAAGCCCTTGCCCTTGGAAATCCCTGAAATCTTGACCTTCGCGCCGATCTCGAATGCCTCGGCAGTAACCGTGTCACCAATCTGAAGCTCGCCCTGATGGTCACGGAACTCAACGATTGTGCGATGAGCCTCAACGCCAGCCTTCTTGAGGTGGCCGATCTCTGGCTTGTTGATGACCTTTTCACGGCAGGCATCAAACGCAAGCTGTACAGCGGAGTAACCGTCATGGTCATCGGTGCGGATCCCCGTAACTGGGCACGGGCCCGCCTCAAGAACGGTTACGCGTTCGACGCGTCCGTCTTCAAGGAAACGCTGGGTCATGCCCAACTTGCGTGCGAGGATTGCGGCCATGTCAGCCAGCCAGCTTGATCTCAATGTCAACACCGGCAGGCAGGTCAAGACGCTGAAGCGAATCGACTGTCTTTGGTGTGCTCTGACGAATGTCAATCAGACGCTTGTGTGTACGAATCTCGAAGTGCTCGCGGGAGTCCTTGTCCTTGAACGGAGAACGGATCACGCAGTAGACGCTCTTCTCCGTAGGGAGGGGCACAGGGCCGACGACCTTGGCGCCAGTTCCTTCGGCGGTCTCGACGATCTCTTTGGCAGCCGTCTCGATGGTCCCCTGGTCGTAGGACTTGAGTCGAATGCGAATTTTGTTTTGGCCCGTTGCGGACATGGTGATTTGTTCTTCTTCTCTTGGGAGGTTTGTTTGCTGCTTCAAGTCGCGCCGCGAGGCGGGCTCCCGGAAACTGCTCCGGGGGACCCGCCCCATTGTGCGGCGAACCAGTGCTCGGGGCGGCAGTTGGCCGCCCGTCGCATGAATCCGTTTGCTACTCGACGATCTTTGTGACAACTCCTGATCCGACGGTGCGTCCACCTTCGCGAATTGCGAAGCGGAGCTGCTCGT
>JBAXCW010000073.1:0-5527 GCA_037141275.1 Actinomycetes bacterium | reverse complement strand
CGGGACACAACCGGACCAGAGGCAGTCCCCGCCAGCCCGAGCCCGCTCGACAGCAATCACACTCAAGCCCAGCTCGGCTGCAGTCCGCGCAGCGGTCAGACCCGCTGACCCAAGGCCGATGATTGCGACGTGGTAGGGCTTGGGTTTAGCCATTCTCGGATGGTCGCACGCGCGCGGGGCCTATGCACCCGCGCAACGCAGAGAACCTGACCTCAGGCGGTCTTGAGGAGCACGAGGTCCAACCGCTCCTCGAGCGCGCTCGCAAGCGCGTCACGGGAACGACCAGCCTCAAAACGCTCCACCAGCTCCGCGAGGAAGCCCTCGATCACCAAGCGGCGAGCTTGGTTCTCCGGCAGGCCACGGGACCGCAGGTAGAAGATCTGGTCCTCATCGAGCTGTGCGATGGCAGCTGCGTGCGTGCAGCGGACATCGTCTGCCTCGATCTCAAGGCCAGGAATGGCATCGGCGTGGGCCTTGCGGCTAAGCAGCAGGTTGCGGCTCTCCTGAAAAGCGTCTGTCTGCTGAGCAACTGGGTCAACGCGAATCATGCCCTTCCAGACTGAGGTTGCCCGGTCGGCGAGAACACCACGGAAGGCTAGGTCACTGACAGTGTTGGGAGCAGCGTGCTCTTGAAAAGTGTCGAAGTCCAAGTGCTGACCATTACGGCTGGCGTAAGCACCCGTCACCTTGCCGTGTGCGCCGGAACCAGCCAGGCGGGAGGCAATCCGAACACGGCCCTTAGCGGCACCAAAGCCGAGGGCAACCCAGTCAAGGGTTGCGTCGCGGCCAATCTGACCCTGCTGAGTGCCAAACACGAATGACTTCTCAGAAAGGCCCTGAATGCCGATGTAGCGCAGGTGAGCTGCGTCACCAACATGCAACTCCACGACGGTTGTCATCAGCGAGTTGAGGTCCTCTGATGAGGAAAGGACTTGGTCCCAGACCTCAGCCTTGGAGCCTTCCTCCATCACGATCAGCGTGCGCTGGTTGAGGGTTGTTGAAGCAGTTGCTTGGATGATCGTGGTCTGGATTGGGCGGTCAAGCTGAACACCCTTGGCGATGTGGACAAACAGTCCGCCACGGCCGTCGGCCTCATTGCGTGCAATGAACGCATCCGAGGACGTGTCAACAAGTCCACCCAAGCGACCCTCAGGCACAAGGCCTTGGGCGATTGCGTTCTCAAGGCTTGTGACGGTCACACCTTCGGGCAGACCGTCTGGCAGCTCGATGGTCGTGCCATCAACCTGTACCACGCGGATTGCGTCGTCAAAGTTAGGAACGATTGGTGTGGCACCTGCTGCGCTCGCATCGCCAGCACCCGTGTCTGGGTAGGCGTCAAAGTCAAGCTTGCTGATGTCGGTGAACTCCCAGCCGGCACGGCCCTTGAACTGTGGGATCAAAGCTGAGGTCATCCGATTGACCCTTCCATCTGAAGCTCAATCAAACGGTTCATCTCAACGGCGTACTCCATTGGGAGCTCCTTAACAATCGGCTCAATGAAGCCGTTGACGATCAGCTTGCCGGCCTCTTCCTCTGACAGGCCGCGGCTCATCAGGTAGAAGAGCTGCTCGTCGCCAACCTTGGAGACAGTTGCCTCGTGGCCGACTGTTACGTCGTCCTCAGCAATACGGATGGTCGGATAGGTGTCTGAGCGGCTGTGCTCGTCCAACAGGAGCGCATCGCAGACAACCTTGGACTTGGCGCCATGGGCACCTTCGGCCACTTCCAGCAGACCGCGGTAGCTTGAGCGCCCGCCGTCCTTGCTGATCGACTTGGCGAAGATGTTCGATGTGGTGTTGGGGGCAACGTGGACGATCTTGCCGCCAGCGTCCTGATGCTGACCCTTGCCAGCAAACGCGATTGAGAGAATCTCTCCGTGGGCGCGCTCGCCTGTCAAGTAGACAGCCGGGTACTTCATCGTCAGCTTCGACCCCAGGTTGCAGTCAACCCACTCAACTGTTGCGTCGGTCTCTGCAACCGCACGCTTGGTAACGAGGTTGAAGACATTCTGTGACCAGTTCTGAACCGTTGTGTAACGAATCCGTGCGCCCGGCTTGGCGATCAGCTCAACAACAGCGGAGTGCAATGAGTCCGATGAGTAAGTCGGTGCCGTGCAGCCCTCGACGTAGTGAACGTAAGAGCCTTCGTCAGCGATGATCAGCGTCCGCTCGAACTGGCCCATGTTCTCCGTGTTGATGCGGAAGTAAGCCTGGAGTGGCATCTCGACATGAACGCCCGGCGGTACATAGACGAACGAGCCGCCTGACCAGACCGCGCTGTTGAGCGCAGCGAGCTTGTTGTCATTGGCCGGAATAATTGTGGCGAAGTACTCCTTCACAAGGTCCTCGTGCTCACGCAGGGCCGAGTCCATGTCGAGGAAGATCACGCCCTGCTCAACAAGGTCCTCGCGGATCTGGTGGTAGACAACCTCAGATTCGTACTGGGCGCCAACGCCGGCGAGGAACTTGCGTTCTGCCTCTGGAATACCAAGGCGGTCGAACGTCTTCTTGACTTCCTCAGGCACGTCATCCCATGACCCCTCCGCACGCTCAGAAGCGCGCACGAAGTAATGGATGTTGTCGAAGTCAACTTCGGCAAGCATCGGCGAACCCCACGTAGGCATTGGGCGTGCCTCGAAGTAGTCGAGTGACTTGAGGCGGAAGTCGCGCATCCACTGTGGCTCGTTCTTGAACTCACTGATCTGCTCAACAAGCTTGCGGGTCAGGCCCTTAGGTGCCTTGAAGAGATAGTCGTCCTCGGAGTCGTGGAAGCCGAACTTCTCGTCGTAGTCAGAGTTGATCTCGCGGAGGCCCTCGTTCTCGTCGGGCTCAACTGAAGCGGTGGTTGCTGCGTCGGGTGGCTGGGTCATGTCAGGAGACCTCCAGGGTGATTGTGTCCCCGTCAACCTTCACGGGGAAGGTGTCAACGGGCTTGTAAGCGGGCAAGGTCAAAGGCTTTCCGGAACGCAGGTCAAAGAGCGCGCCGTGGCGAGGGCATTCGATCGCGCAGGTGTCGTTGTAGATCTCACCTTCGGCGAGGTCACCGTCGTCATGCGAGCAGCGGTCCTCAATGGCGAGCAGTTCTCCATCAATGTTGACGACGAGGATCTCGAGGTCTTCCCAGGCAACAGTTTTGCGCTCCCCCGGGGGGAGTTCATCTACTGCGCAGACTGTGATGGTTTCGGTCATAAGTGGCGGCGATCTACGATCTCCTACCGCGGTGGTAGGAGATGCATTTGAGAGTCTAGCGAGAGTCCGGATGCGGAGCCGGGTGAGTTCAGCCGGTGAAGTGGGACTTCTTCACTACCGCAGCAGAAGCCTTGAGCCTGACCGTGTAGGTCGGACCCGGATCTGGCGCACCACAACCAGCTGGGTGGGCTGGAGTAGTTGCCCTAGATAGGCAGGCAACATGCCCCCGCCTGCCCACTGGGTGCGCGTAGACAGATGTAACGCTGAGCAGCCCGTTGACTGTTCCGCGCTGGCCACGCTTGGGCGTGAACTTAACGGTGACAGTGCAACTTGCCTGAGCGGGGAACCAGTTGGCAAAGCATGTCTCCGAAGTGATCCTGAAGGCTCCCCCGCCGTCTTGCGAGAGCACTGGTTCAGGAGATATGAACAACTCACTCAGAGCGGTTGGTGCGTTGTTGCGGATAGCAATGCGCTGCGTAGAGCTAGTCCTAGTGAACCGCGATGTCGTCGCCGGCATGTGCAGGAGCGCGGGATCAGTGCTGAAACGGATGTCAGGCAGACCCGCTGGGACGACTTCCTGCCCGTGGCTGTTTAGGAAGAACTGACCCCAACAAAGTGCCCACCCGCTGGTCGTGATCCCGCAGGAGTGAGTAAAACCAGCATCAATGGAGACCCAGCCAGAGGACAAAGGAACGTCAAGCATGGACGGCGTGCCATCGGCCATCCCCCAGCAGAACCCTTCCCCCGTGGTTGTGACTCCACACTGGCCACCTGAGTACGTGTCAACCGAGCGCCAAACCTTGCCTGCGGGTACTGAGCCCGCTCCGGATCCCCAACAGTGGAGCTCGCCCGAGGTGGTCACGCCGCATGTGTGTTCATATCCGGATTTGATCATCTTCCAAGTCTTGTGCGCGGGAACGGCGGTTGTCGCATCGGTCATGTCCCCCCAGCACAGGCCCTGCCCGGCCGTGGTCACTCCGCAAGCCTGCTCCCAACCACTCGAGAGCGTCCGCCACTTCCTCCCTGGGGGCACGCCAGTCAGATCCGGATATCCCAGCTCAAGACTGGTGCCCCAGCAGTAGCCAGCGCCTGCTGTTGTGATCCCGCAGACGTTCGGGGAGATACCCGCATCAATGGACTTCCACTTCTTGCCAGCCGGAACACGCAACGCGCCATTTGTGTCAACACCCCAGCAGTAGCCAGCGCCCGTCGTTGTTACGCCGCACGAGCGGTCTTTCCCCGCGGAGATCTGCTTCCACTTGTGCCCGGCAGGCAGTGCTGCGTCGCCATCACGCCCGCCCCAACAGATGCCCGCACCTGTGGCACTTACACCGCAAGATTGGTTTCCTCCTGCTGATACCTGCGGAGTCTGGAACGCTGACGCGGCCGGCGTAAAGGTCAGGGCGAGGGCAAAGCAAAAGCCGGCGGCACGGACTGTGGTTCGGGCCCAAGGCATTGCCACACCATAGCTACGGGCGCGGGCTACGCCTCCCACTCAACAGAGCCACCAACAGCAGCGCTCTTGAGGACCTTGAGGGAGAGAAGTGCGCACTTCAGGCGCGTGGCACTGATGTCAATGCCAAGCAGGTCGAGGATTGCGGACTTGTCCAACCGGGCAACATCGTCAACCTTCATGCCAACAATCTCATCGCTGATCAGCGACGCTGAGGCCTGCGAGATAGCGCAGCCATCACCGGAGAACGCGACCGCTGTGACAACACCGCTGGCATCAGCATTCATCTGGACCTTGAGCGTGTCCCCACAGAGCGGGTTGTTGTCCTGGGCTTCCATATCGGCAGGGTCAAGCTCGCCCCAGTTGTGAGGGCGCTTGTAGTGCTCGATGATCTGTTCGCGGTAAAGCTCTTCTTCCATGTCAGTCTCCAAAGATCCTACGGACGTCACCGAGGGCAGCAATAAGACGGTCGACGTCAGCGCTGCTGTTGTGGACTCCAAAGGACGCCCTAGTTGTTGATGAGACACCAAGTTCATCCATCAGCGGCCCGGCGCAGTGATGGCCTGCCCTGACGCAAACGCCAGCCCGGCCAAGGATCTCCGCCACATCGTGGGGGTGAACACCCTCAACGGCAAACGTAACCAGTGCGCCACGCAGATTCGCATCAAGTGGGCCATAGACGGTGATGTCATCCATCCCGGCGAAGGCGCTGAGGGTTTGCTCCACCAACGAATGCTCGTGTGCGCGAACAGCATCGACGCCGATCCCGTCAAGCCAGTCAAATGCTGTTGCCAACGCGGTGGCCTCCGCATACGGCGGTGTGCCAGCCTCAAACTTGAACGGAAGGTCATTCCATGTCGCGCGTTCGCGTGTGACCGTGCGGATC
>JBAXCW010000072.1:0-5563 GCA_037141275.1 Actinomycetes bacterium | reverse complement strand
GTCCGTAAGCAGTATCTGGTGGGCAGATCAGTTGGCGGCGACCGCCAACCTTCATGCCCACTACGCCCTGGTCCCAACAAGGGATGACGCTGCCCCCACCGAGGGAGAACTGGAACTCATTAGGGCTCCGGTTCCAGCTGGCATCAAAGACCTTCTTGGTCTTCCAGTCCACTCCCAAGTAACGCATTGTGAGCGGATCGCCACTCTTGGCGGCGGCGCCCGTACCTACAACAATGTCCTTGCTGACCAGGGTTGTCGGAGGAGTCCCGCCAGCGATAGACGGAACTGGCTTGGAGGCGATGGCCGCAGGAACATCTACTGGGGCGGCCGGAGCGGTACTGGTCGCAGGAGCCGTGTCAACAGCCTGAGTGCTGGCGGTAGTGGAAGCACTGTCCTTGGACCCGGCTCCCACTACTGCAGCTACGGCAATCGCAAGCGCTGAAAGGACAACGACAATGATTGTGCGGCGTTCCATAGGTGTCGTTATCCCTCCAGCGGCCTGACGGCTACTTGGTGCTCGTCGTTGTGGTTGTCGTCGTTGACGAGTTCTTCTTGTGCGTCTTCTTGTGCTTCTTCTTCGTTGACTTCGTAGCTGCCGACTTGCCCGCTGTGACAGCTTCAAACGTGGCCGTGCCAAATGGCTGCTTGCTCCTGAATACGGTCACGCCGAGTGCCTTATTGAGAATCGCGGCTGCGCCCGATGAAAGGACGACTGAGATCTTTGAGCCAACAAAGGCACCGCTCGAGGTGACCGTTCGGGTCAGCGACTTCAAACGCAGCTGGTAGATGGCAACGCGCGTCTTCTTGTAGGAGCCTGTAACCTTCCGCGACTCGGTGTTGAGGGCAATATTCTCGAAGGTCACCTTCTTGCCGCCTTGAGCGAATGTCAGGCTGGCTGCTGTGTGGACAGAACCAATCAGGCTCTTGGTGACAAGCCGTCCCCCTGCTGCTGGGAGAACTGCGGCCCCTGCGACAACCTTGCCTGGGGCTTCAGGAACAACCTTGACTCCCGCTGCCTTGAGCTTCGACGCAGTACCAGGATTGATGGCCAAAGTGATGCTGCCCGAGGAGATTGTCCTTGCCTGGGATGCAGTCGACTGCTTGGTCTTCGAGGTTGAAGAAGTGGACTTGCTTGAGCCACCGCATGCGGTTAGACCCACCGCAAGGAAAGCGGCAAGAAGGATGCTGGCTGGCTTGAATCCGATACGAAGGGTCATGTCATCTCCTGTTTGGTACTGGTCCCCATTGTGGGGTATCTAGAATCCTCCCGACTCCAGATGAAGGAAATGTAAGGGACTGGATTCGATTTTGCGCTGACAGCAGTGAATCTTGCCCCTTGGCCATGCCCGAATGGGCCGGAAAGCCCTAGGAAAAGCTGTTAGAGACGGGCTGCGCGGGTTGAACCCGACCAGCCGGCAAACGCCACAACTCCAACAACAATCCCCAGCCAATGAAGCCCGGTAAGGGTCGCGAGTGCGCTCGGTATGCCAGCAATCGCAGCACCAGCGAGCCCAGCCAACAGGCTCAGCGCAGCAACTCGCGCTGCGGCCACGCAGGCCAACACCCAAGCAAGTGGACCGATCAGGAATCCCCAGTCAACAAAGTCCTGATGGTCCAAGAAGAACATGCTGCCCGCGGCCAGCAGGGCGACGGCGACAATCACTGCTGCGGTTGCCACGAGGGCTCGCTTGCGATCAAAGCTCTCTATTTGGGCGGAGTTCACTCCACGAATCATTGCGCAATGGATAATCTCCCGCTCCGATGCTTGGATCCCCCCGGCTAAAGACGCAGAGCAAGAGCACATCACGCCTCCTGAGGCCAGCGGCGCTGTTCATGGTCTCCTTGGTAGGCATGGCGCTGGCTGCCCCAGCAGCGCTCGCAGATGCGGGAGTTGACCGCCTTGGCTTTGCCGGGAAGATCCCCACACAGGTCGGCCTCAACTCCGCCTGGGTAGTTATCGCTGGCTGCCTTGTGATGTTCATGCAAGGCGGGCTCGCCATGGTTGAGGTCGGTTTTGTCCGCGGGAAGAACGCCGGTTCAATCATTCCCAAGTTCCTTGTCAACTTCTCTCTCTGCGCTGCCGCGTATTGGGCTGTCGGATTTGGCTTCTCCTTCGGTGATGGCAACTCGCTGATCGGCACAAGCGGTTGGTTTATGGGAAGCGCTCACGACTTCGCCCTCGCCTGGCCGAGGTACACCAACGGAGTCACGGCGGAAGCGCTGTGGTGGTTCCAGTTCACCTTCTGCGCGATTGCCCTGGCGATCGTTTGGGGAACAACGCTTGAGCGCATCAAGTTCAGCGTCTACATCGTTTTCGCAATCGCGTTCAGCGCCTTCATCTACCCAGTGGTCGCCCATTGGATCTTCAGCGATGGCTGGCTGCGGACCGACTTCCACGTTCAAGACTTCGCCGGTTCCATCGTTGTCGATGTGACCGCAGCCGCTGCCGCACTAGCGGTCCTACTCGTCCTCGGGCCACGGCGCGGCAAGTATGGAAGCGATGGGCGCCCTCGCGCTATCCCCGGCCACAACATGCCCCTCTTTGGGCTTGGCATATTCATTCTGTGGCTTGGCTGGTACGGCTTCAACCCAGGTTCCACACTGTCTGCGCTGGATGGACGCTTCCCTGAGATCGTGATCATCACAACACTCGCTGGTGGCTTTGGAGTCTTGGCTGCTGTATCGCTGATGTGGTTCAGGACCAAGACGTTTGACATTGGCATGAGCGGTAACGGTGCGATCGCGGGGCTAGTGGCAATCACCGGCCCCGCGGGCTACATCGATGCTTGGGCAGCCCCAATCATTGGCGCAATTGCCGGCTTGATCGTCGTCGAGGGCGTTCTGCTGATCGACAAGAAGATCGATGATCCGATCGGCGTTCTTTCCGCACACGGCCTCGCTGGCATTTGGGGCGGCTTGTCACTTGGCCTCTTCGCTGCGCCTCGGTTGGCTGCGTACAACCTGCCAGGCAGCCACGGTGGTCTCTTCTACACGGGTTCCCTGACCCAGATGGGCTCGCAAGCGCTCGCCATTGTTGTCGTGTTCGCCTTCGTGTTCTCAACCTCATATGCCGTCTTCTGGATCACCAACAAGATCTACGGCCTGCGCGTCAGCCCCGAGATGGAGAACGCCGGCCTCGACATCAGCGAACATGGCATGTATGGCTATCCCGAACAGTTCATTCCCGCGGCTGAGTTTGGCCTGAGCGGTGTTCCAGCCCTTGAGAGGGTCGGTACCGGCCCCATTTCCGACCCGGAGGTAACGACATGAAGAAGATCGAAGCATTCGTAAGGCACGAGGCATTTGAGCCAATCCGCGAGGAAATGCTTGAGCTCGGCTTCCCTTCCCTGACAGTCACCGAAGTGAAGGGCTCAGGCCGTCAAAAGGGAATCGTCGAGACATACCGAGGCGCCCAACTGACCAACCACCTTCGGCCCAAGATCAAGATTGAGTGCGTTGTTGAAGACGGCCATGTCGAAACGGTTGTGCAGACAATTCTCAAGCACGCGCGGACTGGGAACGTTGGTGACGGCAAGATCTTCGTGATGGCAGTGGAAGCTGCCTACCGTGTCCGTACCGGTGAGTCTGGGGATCTAATCCTCCAGGCCCACGAGCCTGCGCAACCTGACGCAAGCTAAACCGACTGCCTAGCCTTACGGGGCTAGTGGGTGACGATTAGCCTCGTCGTCTTGGTTGCAGAGAGACCGGCTGCGTCCACAAGGACAATCGTGACCTTGTAGTTGCCCTTGACTAGCCCGGTGGTGTTGAACCTGACAGTGCTTGAACCCGACAACACCGCGGCGCGTGTCGACACCTTGCGGAAACGGACTGAGCGCGATGCACCCTCAATAGTGATCAGCGCACTTCCGCCCTTGGTGGAGGTGAACTTGATCAGCGCAATGCGCTGCCGACTCCTAGGTAGGGATGGGAACTTGACCGAGGCGACCTTTGGGGAATTGCGAAAGACCTCAGTGTTGAGTTGAGGGAATGCCCCAGGGGCAATACCCGTATGGAGCCATGTCGCGGAGATCGTCCCGTCCGGTCCCTGCGCGAGCAGCGGTATCCCATCATTAACGCCCGCGACAACGGGCAGACGGCTGTGCCGTGGGAAGTAATCCTTCGCTGTCGCGACAACAGTTCTGAGCTGGGTCCGCTGATTTAGCCAGACCAGATAGGTCACACCGCTATTGGTGAGGAGCACGCCAGCGGTTAGATTCCCCGCGCTGCCGTCAACGACCTGCTCAGGATCTTTGATGGCGGGCTTTCCATGCGTCGGAATAGACCCTCCCGTGCTCAGCCGTCGGTAATAGGCCCCAGTTCCGTCAGCCCATGCGACGACTGCCGCGCCGCTCGCGTTGACGCTGAGATCCGGGTTGGACTTAGGGGAGCTATTGGTGGCTGTCGGCGAAAGTGTTTGCACCGTCGCGGGGGTGCCCGTCGTCGTAATCCGGGATGACTCAACCTGATGGTTGCCTGCTACGACCGCAAGCCAGACCAGCTGGACCGCGCCTGCAGTCGTCATACGACCTTGAAGGCCAGCATCGTACGTGTAGTACGGCCCACGGGCTACCTGCTGAGGGAGTAGAACGGTTTTGGGTGTTGTCCCAAGCACGTCGACTGTGCTGATCTGATTGGTACGAATTGAGGGTGTTGCATGGCCAACGAGCGTCTCAAGCCAAACCACCGTACTTATCCCAGTTGAACGGCTGAAAACCATTGGGGATGCACAGCTGGATGAACTTGTCGCACACAGCTGGCCGGAGGCCGCAGCGCTCGAAAGCGTGTCCGCCCCCCACTCACCGCCGTTCGTATCAATCCGCTTGACCCGCAGAACAGCCGGCGTTGAGTCCGTAATCCACGCCATCGTGGCCATCCCGTCCCCCCCAATGCCGACTGATGGTTGGGATGCCTTGCCATCCGCAGGGTTGCTGACGGACGTGGTGGTGGGGCTGAACACGCCATTGGCATTGAACCGCCGCATCTTGATTACACCGACGCTGTCCCCGTTGAGCTGCGCGAAAACAACAGCCCCACTTCCCGTGGCACCGACTGTCATTACAGGCTCTGACGCTGAGCCTGAGGTGTCGCTGATGAAGTAGGGGCTCACGTATCGTCCATTCGGAAGCACTTGATAAACCTTGACTCTGGTCTTTCCGGATGCTGAGTCCAAATCGCTGTAGACAATCATCGTCGTGCCATTGGGCAATAGATGCGGGGAGACATGATTTGGGCTGCTCCCGGCAAATGGGTTCAGCACAGAACTCGTAAGCCAGCCAGGTTTGGGCGCACCCATCGCACTAGGCGCGAGTGACAGCGCAGCCGACACGGCAACCGCAGCGATGTAAATACCTCTCCTCACCCGTCTAAGACTAGGGATTCCCCATAAGAGAATCCCCAGTTGACTACAAAACCACAGTCTATAAAGGCGAAAACCGCGATCCGGCCCTAGCTGCCGATGGGACTTCCGAACTTCTCAAGCATCGCGTCGACAATCTGCCCTGGCTGGTCCTCTTGAAGGAAGTGGTGTGCCCCAGTAATGCAGACTGGGTCCCCAGCAGTTGGC
>JBAXCW010000071.1:0-5589 GCA_037141275.1 Actinomycetes bacterium | reverse complement strand
GGGCAATACGAAACCAACGGTCCAACAGGCCGTCCTCCCCTATGACAACGCCGCACTGAAGCGGGCGTCTGACTTTGCGCGCGAACCGTTCCTGAGGGAAGGCGAGGACCCCGCCGTTGTTCTCGCACCGAGGACCCCGCGCCGATCTGCACTTGATGCAGCAATGCTTGAGATTGAGGCCGGCGCCAAGGTTCCCTCTCGCGAGTGGCGTCGAACTTGGTCCTTGATGCTTGGGCTTGAGCGCGTGCTTGACGACGAGGAGCCCCACCTTGTTGACGGAACGGTGCTGGGCGTTCACCAAATCGATGCCCTCTCCGGCACTCTTACCGCCCTTCTCGCTGAGTCGCAGGATGTTGTCATCGGCCCGCTTGCGCCGGAGCTCCTTGAGGGCGAACCTGAGGACGAGGTAGATGAGTCGGAGGAAGATGAAGAGGGCTTGATTGATGAGCTCGATGACTTTGACGAACCCGAGCCAGAGCCTGAACCCGAGCCAGAGCCTGTGGTGGAAGATCATTCCTCTGACGAGGAGCTTGCCTCATCAGAGGTGCTGGACGACCCCAATCAGGCGCGCCGCTTCTGGTTTGAACATGCCACCGGCGCAGGCAAGAGCGTTGCCGCTCTTGGCTTTGTCGAGGGATCGAGCACTGGCGGAACCCTGATTCTCACTCACCGTCGCAACCTTGTTGACCAGTTCGAAGGGGAGCTGCGCGAACGTGGCTACGCCGATCGCATCGCGCCACCAATGCTTGACGACGAGGACCGCGCTGACGGGCCTGTAACCGTTGAGACCTACCAGTGGTTTGTGCGTAACGCTGGACGGATCTCCTCGGCTTACGCAATTGTCATCTGCGACGAGGCCCACACTGCTCTTGGCGAAAAGACAAGCGCGGCCATCAGGGCATGGCAGGGCCCAATCTTCATTGGGATGACCGCAACCGGCGCGTTGATTGCGCGCCATGTCACCGACCTGTTCCCAACCCAGACTTCACGGTTTGATCTCGCCCAGGCCGCTCGCCGTGGCGTTATTTCGCCACTGCGCTGCATCAGGATCCCGCCGGGCCCAGGTGTTCGCACCATTGCCAAGGTCCCACTCCGTCGCGGCGAGGTAGACACTGAGTTTGATCAGGAAATGCTCGCCGAGGTACTCGACCAGCTGCCCTTCAACCTCGCTATCGCGGATCTATACAGAACCCGTTTTGGGGACACGCCAGGTGTTGTCTACACGGCCGGCGTAAGGCACGCTCACAACGTTGCCAGCGCATTCCGCGACATTGGCATCAAGGCCCAAGCCGTCAGCGGTGAGACACCCAAGGGTGACCTTGCACGCATGCTCGCCGATTACGAGCGGGGTGAGATCGATGTGCTCGTCAACGCGCAGCTGCTCGCCGAGGGTTGGAACTCGCCTCGCGCAACGGTCTGCTTCCACCTCGCGCCCACGGCCTCTAAGCGCGTGTACCAGCAGCGGGTGGGCCGTGTAACCCGTCGCCATCCAGGTAAGGAAGCCGGGATCGTTGTCGACTTCGTCCACCCTGCGACCAAGCACGACGATCCGATCGTCACCCTCCACAGTCTCCTCGACAGAGATGTGTACCGGGGGGGAGCGATTGTGATTGGCCCTGTGCGCCGCAGCCGAGGTAAGCGGATGAAGGTCGAGAAGCGTGTTCTTCCCGTTACCACTGATGAGACGCGGCGCGTCGAGGTATTCAAGCGTGATGTTTGGCGCATCGCAGTGGAGCACCTTGACTTTGGCGAGCAGCGGGCTTGGTCACAGCTGGCAGGGGCGAAGGTCCAGCCTGCCAACTGGCGCAAGGTCAGGTCGATGCTTGACTTTGACAAGGGCGGTGAGCTCAAGCGCGAGTTCCAACTCAGTGCGCTGACGCGTAATACATCTGGGCAGGTCAGGCTGCGCGCCGTTCAGGACATCGCTAACTCCGGTGACGATGAGGCATTCGATGACGCAGTTGACCACGCGATCACTTGGGGCAAGGATGAGCGGCGTGAGGCAGCTCGCCTGCTGCTGATGGCAATGGCAGAGCAAAAGGTCGGGTCACGTGAGCAGGTCGCTGCCTGGACCCGCCGCCTTGCGGAAGCCACCCGGGATCTGCATGAGGAGTACGCCGTGCAGCGCTGGCCTGAAACCAAGCGTCTACTCGGCCTTCTGGTCAACAGCTCCGGCCAAGCTCACGCTAAGAATGCGAAGAAGATCTCCAACATCACACGCGACCAAGACCGGCGACTTGCCGTGTCGGTCCTCGCAGCTTCCACAGCCCACTCTCCTGATGCCGAGAGGACTCTGCGCGAGGCGTGGATCTACCAAGCCCGGCAGCCAAGTGCTGTCGCCCGCGACTTGCTGAAGAACTTCCCCAAGCGTGGCGGTAAGGGTCGCGGCCGCCGCCGTGGCTCACGCCAGCAGGACCCGGAGCGCCGGAAGGCTCAGGCCGCAGGTCGCGCACGCGCACAGGCTAAGAAGGCTGAGAACGGTTCTCATGGTGCTGATCCGGAGCGCGCTAACGGATCAGGGAATGATGCTGCCGAGGTGAACCTCACCAGCGTCGAGAAGGTGTCGGATTCCGTCATCGCCCGTGACGATAAGCCGTCCGGTCCCGTCGATTCCAGCACCGATACCGACTCCGCCTGACCACTTGACCTGACGGCCGAGCAGGACGTCGCGCTCGTTGAAGCCGGCGAGGAGCTCAGTGTCGCTCTGCTGGAGTCCCAGACTGAGTTTGCGCAGCAGCGTGTCAAGTACCGGCTCAACATCATCGGCGCCAAGGCCCATTGTGGCTGCGGTCAGTTGCAACTCCTCAGGGAGGTCTGTCAATGCGACTGCGACATTGAGGCCAATCCCGACGATTGCCCAGCCTTCACTGGGACGGCCCTCGGCAAGAATGCCAGCCACCTTGCGCTCTTGGACAAGAACGTCATTGGGCCACTTCAGCTGTGCGTCATGTCCAAACTCGGCAAGTGTCTCTGCGACGGCAACCCCGGCGGCGAGGGGCAGCAGGGCGGGCGGGTCGCGCAGGATGACGGTGCAGAGCAGGCTTGACCCTGTGACGGCAGACCAGACTCTTCCTTGGCGCCCACGGCCCTCTGACTGGGCTTGGGCGGTTACGAGTGTGCCGTGCGGTGCCCCAGCTGTGGCGAGTGCTCGGGCGGCATCGTTGGTGGAGTTAATCTCCCTGTGATGGACGCGAGGAAGCCCGAGGGGCTTCATCTGGCAGCGTCTGAGGTCAGAGCAGCAATCAGTCCGTCAATGTCGTGCTCAACTGCCTCAAGGTCAGCGCTGAGCCCGTGGGCTTCAAGTTCTGCCGTTGTGATTGGCCCAATTGAGGCAAGACGCGGCCTTTCGTCGCCGAGGCCATCTGGGCCGCCAATCGCGTCCAGCAGGTGGCGGACGGTTGAAGCCGAGGTGAAGGTAATGGTGTCTGCCGTCGCGAGTGCCGCTCGCTCAGACTCGGAGAGGTCCTCTCGCACGGTCCTGTACAGAACGACAACCGAGACCTCAGAGCCTTGGGCCACTAGTGCCTCGTCGAGCACAGTCCGCGCTTCCTCGGCGCGGACGATGACCGCCTTTGGGTAGGAGCGTCCGCTGCCGGCGATCGCTTCCACGAGCGCTTCAGCGATGGAGCGTTGGGGGACAATGTCGGCACGGATTCCCTTCGCTTCGAGTGCCCGGGCGGTTCCTGGCCCAATTGCGGCCACTGTCACGCCAGCCAGAGCGCGAGCGTCAAGCCCGGCGGCGGCCATGCGGTCAAAGAGGAGGTCGACCGAGTTGGTACTGGTGATGCAGAGAAGGTCTGTTCCCGTCGGGTCAAGTGGGGTTCCAACATCCACCGGCTCGGTCTTGATGGTAGGAACCTCGACCGTTTCGGCACCCAAAGCTGTCAGGCGGGCGGAGAGGCTCCCTGCTTGAGCGCGGGCCCGGGTTACTGCGATTCGCCTGCCATGTAGGGGTTTGCGTTCAACCCAGTGGAGGTCAGGCTGGAGTGAGGCGACATCGCCAATCAGGGTGATTGCCGGGGCTTTGATACCGGCTTCTTCGCCGGCAGCAGCAAGTGTTTCCAGTGTGGCGACAACAGTCTTCTGCCCAGGCATTGTGCCCCGCTCAATCAACGCTGCTGGCTCATCGGCCCGGCGGCCAGCGGCAATCAGCGACTCAGTGATCGCACCAAGGCGTTTGACGCCCATGTAGAGCACCAAGGTGCCCGGGAATACTGCGAGCCCGGCGTAGTCCAGGGCTGTCTCCGGCTTGGTTGGGTCCTCATGGCCGGTCACAAGCGCCACGGCGCTTGACATGCCGCGCTGGGTGACGGGAATGCCGGCTGAGGCGGGTGCGGCGATGCCGGATGTCACCGCTGGGACAACTTCGAAGCTAATCCCAGCGCTGCGCAGAACCAGTGCTTCCTCTCCACCGCGGCCGAACACAAATGGGTCGCCTCCCTTGAGACGCACGACGGAACTTCCCGCCTTCCCGTGCTCGACAAGCAGGTCGTTGATCTCATCCTGTGGAGTCGAGGGACCACCACCTTCCTTGCCAACAGAGATGACCTTGGCGTCAGGTCTGACTAGGTCAAGACATCCGGCTGGAATGAGCCTGTCGTGGACAATCACATCTGCGGTTGCCAGCAGCTCGACGGCACGGACGGTCATCAGGCCAGGGTCGCCGGGGCCACCACCGACCAAGTAGACGGTTCCGGGCAGGGCCGTCATGACGCCTCGCCTCGGGACAGGGCAAGCAGCTCGTCGGCTCCAGCGGCACGGAGACTCTTAGCGAGTTCGCGCCCCAAGGCGGCTGCGTCGCGGACTGGACCGGTAATCCGATCCCGGATCCATGTCGCGCCATCTGGGGCGAGGCAGATTGCATCGAGTGTGATCAGGTCTGCTTCCACTTGTGCCAGAGCTCCAACAGCAGTGTGGCAGTCAGCACCAAGTGCAATTACGAGTGATCGCTCGGCTGCGAGCGCCAACTCGGACTCACGGTGACTGACCAGCTCGCCAAGTTCCCGCACGTTGTCGTCGCCGACGCGGCCTTCAAGCAGGAGGGAGCCTTGCCCAGGCGCTGGTGTGAAGACAGTGGGGTCCAACGCGATCCCCTTGTCGGCCAAGCCGAGGCGACGGAGTCCGGCTAGGGCAAGGATTGCCGCGTCACATTCGCCCTCCGCGAGCTTGCGCAGGCGCGTGTCAACATTGCCACGCAGGTCAACGGTTTGAACCTGGGGCGCAAAGGCAGCTATCAACGCTGCGCGCCGAGGGCTTGATGTTCCGACTCGGGCTTGCTCAGATAGCGCTTCGAGCGATATGGCACCGCAGATCGCGTCGCGTGGGTCCTCCCGCTTGGGAACTCCAAGGGCAACGATTCCATCGGGTCTGTCACCGGGAACATCCTTGGCTGAGTGGATGGCAATGTCAATCTCACCGTCCAACAAGGCTTGGTCCAACGACCTTGTCCAGCGCGCCTTGTCCTCTGAAGGCGACCCGCTCGACTCGACTACAACCAGTTCCGCATTGGGGAGCTCGGCTACAACAGTCCGTGCTTGGGCTGTGGCGAGAGCGGATCCACGGCTTCCTACCTTGAGCACTGCCCTGCTC
>JBAXCW010000070.1:0-5712 GCA_037141275.1 Actinomycetes bacterium | reverse complement strand
GCCTTGGCTTCTCTCAAAATGTCGGCAACCGCATCGGCGAAAGCGTCAAGCGTCTCTTTGGTCTCTGTCTCCGTGGGCTCAACCAAGAGCGCCTCTTCAACAAGCAGCGGGAAGTAGACCGTCGGTGGGTGATAGCCGTGGTCGAGCAGGCGCTTGGCAAGGTCAAGGGTCCTGATGCCCAGTTCCTTCTTCATTGGAGCGCCCGAGAGAACAAACTCGTGCATGCAGATCCGATCAAAGGCAACAGGAAGGTATTCGGCCACTCCCGCCTCTTTGAGACGCGCAAGAAGGTAGTTGGCGTTAAGTACCGCCAGCTCAGAGGCCTCTTTAAGCCCCTCTGCGCCCAACGAACGGATGTAAGCGTACGAGCGCACAAAAACGCCGTAATTGCCCTGAAAGCCTCTCAGTCGGCCAATTGACTTGGGGCGGTCGTAGTCAAGTTCGAAACGGGGACCGTCACCGTTGCTGCTCTCCGCCTTCACGACCTGTGGCCGGGTGATGAACGGTTCAATCCGCTCTGAGACCGCGATCGGCCCTGCGCCCGGTCCGCCGCCGCCATGCGGTTGCGTGAACGACTTGTGGAGGTTGAAGTGAACGATGTCAAAGCCCATGTCACCAGGCCTGCTCTTGCCCATCACGGCATTCAGGTTTGCGCCGTCGTAATAGAGGGTCGCGCCAACGTCGTGAACGATCTTGGCGATCTCCTCGATGTTCGGGTCAAACAGGCCAAGCGTGTTGGGGTTGGTCAGCATCAGGCAGGCAACTTGGTCATCGGCCTTGGCCCGCAGGTCTTCCAGATCAACGCCGCCATCAGGGTTAGTTCCCACCTTGACAACGTCATAGCCACACATCGTCACCGTCGCCGGGTTGGTCCCGTGGGCCGTGTCCGGTGTCAGAACCTTGGTCCGCTGATCGCCACGGTCCTCGTGGTAGGCCTTGGTGAGGAGCACTCCGGCGAGCTCGCCGTGTGAACCCGCCGATGGTTGCAGCGAGACATGCGGCAGACCGGCGATCTCACCGAGCGCATGTTGGAGGTTGTACATCAGCTCCAGCGCGCCCTGCGCGTGTGAGTCCGACTGAAGTGGGTGAAGACGGCTGTTCCCAGGTAGTGCGGCAACGCGTTCATGCAAGCGGGGGTTGTGCTTCATCGTGCAGGAGCCCAGTGGGTAAAAGCCTGAATCCAAGTCGAAGTTGCGCTTGCTGATGCGCGTGTAGTGCCTAACAAGCTCTGGCTCGGCAACTTCCGGCAGCTTGGCGGGATCCTTCCTGAGCAATGCGCTGGGAATCAGCTGATCAAGCGGCGTGTCCGGAACATCGGTCTCGGGAACCATGAAGGCGCGCCGGCCGACCTTGGACTTCTCGTAGATCGTCTTCGCGCCATCGCGCTGCTGAGGAGTCTCACCCGCTGACGGAACCGAACTAGTTACCTGCACTGTCTCTTGGCCAAGTTCGCCGGCAGCATGCTGAGCAGCTGTCTGGGCTGATGCCATGTCGCTCATCCGGCAACCTCAACCGCTCCGCGCTCAGCCGCGATGGCTGACGCGAGTACCTCGGCAAGCCGATCGATCTGCGCGCGATCACGGCGCTCGGTGATCGCAACCAACAGTCCATTCGAAAACTCTGGGTAGTCACGGCCGAGCGCGTAGCCGGGGTTGACTCCCTGGTCTTGGCAACGGGCAATCACTGCCTCCACTGGGGCATCTAGCTCAACAGCAAATTCCCTCACCACAGGCTGGGAATGGAGCGCAGTCACACCGTCAATGGCGGTAAGAGTCTCCCTCGCATAGGCAGTTCGGCGGGCAAGCAGCTCGCCAAGTTCAACGAAGCCCTGCTTGCCAAGCCAGCCGAGGTAGACAACGCCAGCGAGAGCGTTGAGTGCCTGCGCTGTGCAGATATTCGATGTCGCCTTCTCGCGACGGATGTGCTGCTCACGGGTCTGCAGCGTCAGGACCCAGCCACGCCTGCCATCAACGTCGCGCGTCTCACCGGCGATCCTGCCGGGCATGCGGCGGATGTGCTCCTGAGTGGCAGCAAAGAACCCGAATGAAGGCCCGCCGAAGTCAAGCCGGTTACCGAGCGATTGACCCTCGCCCACGGCTACGTCAACGCCAAGCGATCCCGGCGGTTCAAGAATTCCAAGTGGAATCGGATCACACGAAGAAATGACAACAGCGCCGTGTTCCTTGGCCGCAGCAGCGAGCGCTGCGAGGTCCTCAACCGAGCCGAGGAAGTTGGGCTGCTGAAGGATCACCGCTCCAACGTCGTCACTCAGCATCTCCTTGAGCGCTGCGAGGTCGGTGATTCCGGCCGAGAGA
Source organism: Actinomycetes bacterium (assembly GCA_037141275.1). Classification (GTDB taxonomy): domain Bacteria; phylum Actinomycetota; class Thermoleophilia; order Solirubrobacterales; family Solirubrobacteraceae; genus WLNJ01. The sequence continues at coordinate 3,397 of JBAXCW010000070.1, read as the reverse complement.
GGGACCTCCTCCATCGTCGTTCCGTAGCCAACAGCCAGCGTCTCCAAAGTCTCCCTTGAATGTGGATGGACGCCGCGGGAGACTAAGTGCCGCTTACGGCCATTGGCCAACTTCGCCAAGTACGCCGCTGCACCGACTGCCGATGGTCCTTCGTAAACCGATGCGTTACTGACTGGGAGGCCAGTCAATTCGCTGATCGCGGTCTGGTACTCAAACATGACTTGGAGGTTGCCCTGCGATACCTCGGGCTGGTAGGGCGTGTACGGGGTGAGGAACTCAGCCCTGCCCAGCAGCGTGTCAATCAGGGCTGGCACATAGTGGTCGTACATGCCAGCTCCGAGGAATGAAATCTCATCGTCAGCGCTCGTGTTCTTTGCAGCGAGTGCGTTGAGCTCTGCAAACACTTCCTGCTCCGGCTTACCGGCTGGAAGGTCCAGTGCCCGATCAAACCTCACGCCCTCAGGGATCTCAGCGAACAGGTCATCGATCGACGACACGCCAATAGCGGCGAGCATCTCCTCAATGTCCTGTTGTGTCGCTGCTGTGTAAGAGCTCATTCGGTTCTTTCCGGCTTGTTAGCCAAGCATCTCCGTGTAGGCAGCCGAGTCCATCAGGGCTTCCTTTTCCTCTACGGACGTCAAACGAACCTTGACCAACCAGCCCTCGCCGTAAGGGTCGTCATTGATAACACCGGGCTCATCGGAGATTGAAGAGTTGACCTCAACCACCTCGCCACTCATTGGGGCGAACACATCCGACACGGCCTTAACCGACTCAATCTCAGCGTAGGACTCGTCCTTGACCAGCGTTACGCCGACCTCAGGAGCGTCGTAAAACACAACTTCGCCAAGCGCATCCTGTGCGTACCAAGTGATGCCGAAGAGCGCGGTCTCTCCATCAGCGTCGAAGCGGACCCAGTCATGCTCCTGGTGGTAAAGAAGATCCTCTGGATAACTAGCTTCAGACACTTGGGGCAGCCTTTCGGTAGAGCGGCTTGTCGCGCACCACTGCGGGGCGCTGCTTGCCGCGAACGTCGATTTCAAACTCAGTACCAACAGATGATGCCTCGGTTGGGAGATAGGCCATGCCTATCCCAACCTCAAGCGTTGGGGAGAAGGTACCGCTGGAGACCACTCCCCCGCCTACAACCTCATTGCCCGACCGCGCAATACCGTCGCCAGTCATGCTGAAAGCGACCAGCCGTTGGGCGGTGCCGTTGGCCCTGAACCCTGCGATGGCTTCTGAACCGATGAACCCGGTTGCCTCCTTGCACGCCCAGCCGAGACCGGCCTCGATCGGGTTCCGGTCCGTGTTGAGGTCGTTGCCGTAAAGGTGGAAGCACGCTTCCAACCGAAGCGTGTCGCGGGCCCCAAGCCCACAGGGAACCGCACCAGCAGTAACAACGGCATCCCACAGCTCAAGAGCGCCTTCGTTTCGAACTAGCAGTTCAAGTCCGTCCTCGCCCGTGTACCCAGTCCCAGCAGCAAAGACCTCAACCCCGGCGACCGAAATGGTCTTGGCCTGCATACGTTCGGGCAATGCATCAGTAGAGAGTGAACCAAGTAGCGCCCGTGCGTTGGGTCCCTGAACAGCGAGCATTGCCGTCCCACTTGCGGCATCCAGAACATCCACATCGAACCCCTCAGACACCTCAGCGAAGCGGGCATAGTCCTGCGGATGGTTGCCCGCGTTGGTGACAGTGAGGTAGATGTCATCTGCAATGCGGTAGGTGAAGAGATCATCAAGGACACCGCCGTCCTCAGAGCAGAGAAGGCCGTACTGAGCGCCCCCAACTGGGATGGCGGAGACGTCGTTACTTGTCAGCCGTTGAAGGAACTCGAGGGCCTGTGGCCCGGAGCTGCGTACCTGTCCCATGTGGGAAACATCGAAGACACCGGCGTCATCGCGGACGGCCCTGTGCTCGTCCATGACTCCCACATACTGGACTGGCATCTCCCAGCCCGCGAAGGGAACCAAGCGTGCGCCAGCGGCACCATGCCGGGCGTGAAGGGGCGTCAGAAGCAGGGCGTTGGCAGACACTCATGCGAGCATACAATCCGGGCCCGCCAGGGTGCCGACCTACCTAGGCGCGACGCCTCTCTAGGAGTCGTCGCGCAGGAACTCAGGAACGTCAACATCGCCGACATCAGACGATGCCGAGGAGTCGTCCCTGTCACGGCGAGGACGCTCTGATGCGGCTGCGCTGCGTGACGCGCGTCGGCGTCCATGTTCAAAGCCTGTCGCAATGACGGTAATACGGACGTTGTCACCCATCGCCTCGTCAACTACTGAGCCGAAGATGATGTTGGCGCCCGGATCAGCAGCGTTGGCTACAACTTCAGCAGCCTCGTTGACTTCAAACAGACCGAGCTGCTTGCCGCCAGTGATGTTGAGAAGAATGCCTGTTGCGCCGTCGATTGACTCTTCAAGCAGTGGCGATGCAATCGCCTCATTGGCAGCGTCAACAGCCCGAGTCTCCCCTGCAGCCGTACCAATGCCCATCAGGGCTGAGCCGGAGTTATGCATGATGGTGCGTACATCAGCGAAGTCGAGGTTGATGAGCCCCGGAATCGTGATCAGGTCGGTAATCCCCTGAACGCCCTGACGCAGAACATTGTCAGCCATTTCGAAGGCCTCTACCATCGTCGTGCGGCGTTCGACAACGCTCAAGAGCCGTTCGTTCGGAATGACAATGAGGGTGTCTACGTTCTCACGCAGATGGGCAATTCCTGAGTCAGCTGATCGCGTGCGCTGTGAACCCTCGAAGCTGAATGGACGCGTGACAACACCCACTGTCAGGGCACCAATCTCGTTCTTGGCGATATCGGCGATGACAGGTGCGGCGCCTGTTCCTGTGCCGCCACCCTCACCTGCGGTTACGAAGACCATGTCAGCACCCTTGAGTGCCTCCTTGATTTCATCGCGCGACTCGGCAGCAGCTCCGTGTCCGACTTCAGGGTTGGCGCCTGCGCCAAGGCCCTTTGTCAGGTCGTGACCGATCTGAAGAGTGATGTCGGCTTCGCTGACCTGGAGTGCCTGCGAATCCGTGTTTGCGGCGATGAACTCAACCCCGCGAACGCCAGACTCAACCATGCGATTAACCGCATTGGTTCCGCCTCCGCCAACTCCGACTACCTTGATAACTGCCAAGTAACTGCCGCTTTCCATTGTTACTGAGTACCGCCCTCATGTAGGGGTTGAGAGTTCTACAGAACACTCTGCGACTCGTGCTCCTTTCGTCAGGATAGACCCAAAGTCCTTCCCGGGTCAACGAATGGGTTGGTTTCTTGCGTTTGCTGAGCTAGGTAACCCTAGACCCGGACTTGAGGGTTGCGTGCCAGACCAACCCTCAACTTGCAGTTGAGACTCCCCTTAGACCCGACGGCTACTGGGTGAC
>JBAXCW010000069.1:0-5761 GCA_037141275.1 Actinomycetes bacterium | reverse complement strand
GTACGTGGGCTCGGAGGGGCGCCCTGTTCATTGTCCTCTTTGCGGTGATGCCTTGGAGTGGGATCGTCAAGTTCTTCGACATTGGCAACCGTCGGAACAACTACATCTGGGGCCTCAAGCTGGACTTCATGTCTGGTGAGATCTGGACTGTCCAACCACTTCAGGGTTATGCAATGACGGCGGTTGCGATTGCTTTGATGGTCTTCATTCTGCTTGGTGTAGCGAAGAGGAGTTCAGGCGATGGGAGAAGCGCCCTGTTGGTCATGCTCTCTCTTGGTACGGGAGTAGTTATGTGGCTCCAACCGTGGCAGGGAGGCGAAACACTCTTGATTGTCGGTTTTGTGGAGGTGTTCCGACGCTGGCGTTACGGAAGGGCAATTGACTTTGGCTTGGTCTGGCTGTATGTGGCAGGGGCGATACCGGCGGTCTACTATGCGCTTCTCGCCAAGACTGATGCAGCATGGAAGCTGGCTGGTCAGGTCAACAAAGCGAACGGAAGCCCACTCTGGGGCTGGCCTTGGTGGGTCGTTCTATTGACCCTCGCACCGCTTGGTCTCCCGGCGCTGTTTGCCCTCAGACGAAAGGACCTAGATTGGGCGCAGACCGCCGTACGGTTCTGGCCCCTCGCCACGCTCATTGTTTTCCTGCAACCGTTCGGAACCTTCCCGTACCACTCTGCCCAAGGCCTGATGTTCCCAATTGGCGTATTGGCTGCGCAAGGCATGACGTCCTACCGTCCAAAGTGGCTTCCGCGACCAGCGTTCTGGTGGGTTTTGCCGGTCTTGGTGTTTCTTTCAGTCCCGGGAACGATCCACAAGATGTGGAGCGCCTTCAACCAAATCAACAAGGTTGCCTACCCGTACTACATCACGCCGGGCGAGCAACGGGCACTCCGTTTCTTGGAGGTTGATCCACAGCCCGGAGGTGTAATGACCGATGAGTATGGGGGGCTCTTAGTCCCCGCGTACACGGGCCGAGAGGCGTTTATTGGGCCATTCTCGTGGACCCCTAACTACTTCCAACGGGCCCTACCGGTCGGCGCCCTCTTTGGGAATTTCATGAGCCCTGCTGCCGCGCAGGCGTCAGTGGAATCAACGGGAGCAAGATTCATCTTCCAGGCCTGTCATGGCAGGTCCCAAGCACCCACTTCGCTCCGGAGGGAATTGGGGCAGGTGATCCTCAGCACCCATGACTTCGGGTGCGCGCGTGTCTACGTGCTGAAGGCGTCCATCAACTCTGACCGAGTTTCGTCCGAGCTGGGAGGCCCCGATGGAGGGTGATGATGTGAGCGGCCCGGTGTGCGCCGAGCCCACTGAGGCTTCAGACCAGCCAAAGGCGGCAACCCGATACTTGGGTCTCGACTGGTTTGAGTGGCTCTGCCTAGCCATGCTGGCAATTCTCTCGATGGCTGTGCTTGGACCGTTGTTACTCAAGGGGCGGATGCTCAGCGGAGCGGACGGGCTATTTCCTCCTGATCAGATGCAATACCTGACGTGGATACGTCAGGCGGGGGACCACTGGCTGATTGGTAACCAGTTCGATATGAGGACTGACCACCGGGTCTTCCTTCACCCAGGCTTCCTACTCTCAGGGTTGGTCCACCGCTGGCTGGGCGCATCACTTGCGGTCTCGTTTATTGCCGTGTGGAAGCCGCTTGCTGTTGCCGTTGCCTTCATTGGTTGCCTGAAGTACACGCGCAGGCTGCTTCCTAGCGGTTGGCCAGCCAGGGTTGGACTAGTTATCGCCCTGTTTGTTGTGATGCCCTGGAGTGGGCTTGCGAAGACCACGGGATGGGGAGGTGCTCCAGGGCAATACCAGCTTGACTTTATCTCTGGTGAGCTTTGGACAGTTCAGACGCTGCTTGGCTACATGATGACCGCGGTTGCAGTCTTTGCCGTCCCGCTGGTTTTACTAGGGGTAGAGCGGTCTAGGACCCGAGGCCACACAGGGCTCTTGGCTGCGTGCGCGGCGGGTGGAGCGTGGGTGATGTGGCTTCAACCATGGCAAGGCGCCGAGCTGATCCTGATCATTGTGGGAGTAGAGGTTTGGCGCCGGGCTAGGGATAAGGAGCCTGTCGCGTGGCGTCTCCTCCCTGTCCTTGTAGTCAGCGGGCTTCCAGCGGTCTACTACGCGGTCTTGTCTGCAACTGATGCCTCGTGGAAGCTCGCCGGTAAGGCGAATGCTGCCGGGGCCCAAGCTCTCTGGGATTGGCCTCTCTGGATGGTTGCTCTAACCCTCTTGCCCCTCGTGGTTCCGGCCGCACTCGGACTGCGGCGTCGAGCTGACGATTGGCAACAGGTTGCTGTTCGAATCTGGCCATTTGCCGTGTTGGCGGTGTTCTTCCAGCCATTTGGAACATTCCCGTACCACTCAGTTCAGGGCTTGACTCTTCCGCTGGGGATTCTGGCTGTTCAAGGGCTGACGATCAACCGGCCATCTTGGATTCCTAAACCACACTGGATCTGGGTCGTTCCAGTATTGGCGGTGTTCATCCTTCCCGGAACGGCCCATAAGATCCGTTTGGTTCGGAACAACATTCACAATGTTGCCTACCCCTATTACATCTTTTCCGGCGAGGAAGCGGCCCTGTCCTGGCTGGAGCACGATGATCACCCCGGCGCTGTCTTAGCGTCTTCCTATGGAGGTCTTCTAGTGGCTCCATATGCGGGCAGAGAGGTCTATCTGGGTCCGTTCTCGTGGACGCCCTCATGGGATCTGAGAGCCCGGGTCACGGGGGCGTTCTTTGGGGACAAACTCCGTGCTAAGTACGCCCAGCGGTTTGTCAAGTCGACAGGGGCAAGGTATGTATTTCAGGAGTGTCAGGGCCGGGTGGAGCCACCTCTTTCGCTCGCACGGGAGCTCGGGCCACTAGTGGAATCGGTCCATCCCTTCGCCTGCGCGAGGGTCTACGTTCTCAAGCCCACGCTGAGGTCTGACCGAGTCTCGTCCCGAGTAGGAAAGCCAACTATCAGGTGAGCGCAATGATTGAAGCCACGAACCTCCCGGCCGCCACGTCTTCTTCGGGTCGTCGGTTCGACTGGTTTGACGGGGTGTTTCTCCTCGCCACGGGGGCTCTTTCGATGATGGTGATGCTGCCCCTCTTGCTGACCGGAAGACACCTAAGTGGTGGTGACGGGCTCTTCACGGTTGATCAACTGCAGTATCTCGCTTGGGTTAGGGACGCTGGGGACCATTGGCTAGTCGGCAATCTGTTTGACTTCAAGCCAGTCCACAGGGTGTTCCTCCATCCCGGTTACTTGATTTCAGGGTTGATCCATCGTGGACTGGGGGTTCCGCTTCCCGAGGCGTATACGGTTGTCTGGAAGCCGATCGCCGTTGCTGTTGTTTTCTTCGGAATTCGGCAGTACTGCAGGCGACTAATTGTCGGCGCTTGGCCCCAGCGGACGGCCATGATCTTGGCTCTCTTCACCTTGATGGGTTGGAGCACGCTTACAAACTGGTTTGGGGCTGGTGAGTCAGTCCGTTACAGCCTCGACTTCATCTCCTCCGAAATGTGGACCGGGCAGCTGCTGATGGGGTACGAGTTCGGCGCGATCGCAGTGTTTCTGCTGCCACTTGTACTCCTGCTGATTGAGCGGGCGCGCCAAACGGAGGGACGGTCGCGTATTGCCCTTGCGGCAGCAGGGGCCCTCCTAATCACTTGGCTCCAGCCTTGGCAGGGAGCCGAGCTGATCGGGATTGTCTTCTTGGTAGAGGCGTTCCGCTGGTGGCGGAGGGACACACGCCCGGATCTTCGTCTCCTCTGGGTAGCGGCTGCCGGCCTGATTCCCGCAATCTATTACGCGGTTGTGGCAGCCACGGACCCCTCATGGAAGCTCGCTGGTGAGATGAACAAGCGTGGCGCACAGGCCCATTGGGACTGGCCTCTCTGGGCTATAGCGCTGACCGTAGCGCCGCTCGCCATCCCGGCCCTGATCTCGCTTCGCAAGAGGGCCGACGGTTGGCAGGAGATAGCTGTGCGATTCTGGCCGCTTGCCGTCCTGGTTGTCTATCTGCAGCCTTTCGGGACCTTCCCGTATCACTCGTTCCAGGGACTAGCCCTTCCGCTCGCAGTACTAGCCGTTCAAGCCTTCGGGAATGGTCGCCCGGCCTGGTTGCCGCGACCTCGCTGGTGGTGGGTGCTGCCAGCTGTTCTTGCGCTGTCAGTTCCAGGGACGGTCCACCGAATGAGGATGGCCGCAGATAACGTTGATAAGCCCTACTTCCCGTATTTCATCTCGCCGTCGGAGCAAGACGCTCTGCGGTTCCTCGACGCTGCGCCGCGCGGGAAGGTTCTGGCAGACCCTTATGGAGGAATGCTTGTGCCCGCCTACAGCGGCCAGGAGGCCTATGTGGGTCCGAGATCTTGGTCGCCTGACTGGCAGGCGCGTGCGAATCTTGCTGCGGCAGTATTTCTGGGACTCTTCCCACCGAAGGAGGCTCAAGCAGCGGTTCGGTCCACCGGGGCCAACTACATCTTCGTTAACTGCAGCGGCGTGAGCGGGCGGCTGCCATCGCTCACCAAGAGTCTCGGCCCACTGTTGGCCTCAGAGCACAGTTTTGGCTGCGCCACCGTTTACGTTCTTAAGTAACGCAGAGCCGGACGGCTACTCAACGGCTGTTGTATGAGCTTCCGCGCCGGAAAGCGTCAAGGATGCTTTTTGCCACGCTGGTCCTGCCGTAGGGGCGGGCGACGGCGACGCCCTGTCGGCCCATGTTCTCCCGAATCTCCGGGGGTAGAGCCAGAATCGATACGAGCTCCTGGCCTACCGAAGTAACACTCCCAGACTCTGCGAGGACTCCAATAGCGGGTGTAATGAGGTCATCTATCCCTGGGATTGATGTCGACAAAACGGGCAGTCCGCCGGCCAATGCCTCAATTAACACGGTTGGGCGACCATCGCGGTCTCCATCAGGCGCGATTTGGGGTGTGAGTGCGAACAGGGCAGCAGGCCAGGTCCTCTTCATCAGCTGATCATGTGGTAGCGCCCCCAGAAATGACACTCGGGCTCCTTCTTGGGTGGCCTGTGCTTCGAGGGTGGCACGGAGGGGACCATCGCCGATCACGATCAGGGACCGGCCGCTAAGGGGCTCGGAATCCTGAACGGACGCAAAGGCAGAGATCAGTGTTGAGAAGCCCTTCTTCTCAACGAGGCGGCCGATGCTGATCACATCGCCATCGGCCCGGTAGGGACTAGGGGAGGCGAACTGTTCTGTATCGACCGCCACCGGAATCTCAATAACCCGGTCAGCAACCGACAGGTCTGGCGCTGCGAGCCGGAGCATCTTTCCCACGTGAGGTGAAGCAGCCCTCGCAAAGCAGGTCGCGCGGAGGTTGACGGCAAGCTCGGCTGGGTCAGAATACGCATCAGCTCCGTGAGCAGTAAATGAGAAGGGGGTGCCCGTCGCCGCGGCGAGGAGGCGGCCGATGTCAGCAGCTTCAGTTGCGAAGTGGGAGTGGATGTGGTCTGCCCATCTTGCGTCCTTGATAAATGGGGCGATCCGTAACCCACCGCGTATCCGTGCCGTTCCGCCGGGTGGCGGCCAGTTGGGCTCCGAGGTGACTTGCCTCCAGGTGGCGCGGGGTGCGGCGAGGCCCTGGGAAAGGAGAGCTGCCAACCGCCGTGGGCCGCTGGTTTGGTCAGCCATCCGCGCTTGGGCGGGCGCGGGTGCCGCGGCGCCCTGAGAGAGGCTTGCGACGCGGACCTCACAACCGAGTTCCTGGAGCCCCAAGATCTCTTGGGCGACAAAGGTTTGGGAG
>JBAXCW010000068.1:0-5802 GCA_037141275.1 Actinomycetes bacterium | reverse complement strand
CTGCGCAGGACTTGCGTTCATCGCAGCGCTGCGATGAACGCAAGTCCTGCGCAGAGAGCGATCGACCATGGAATCACCTGTCGGACCAGAATCTCAAGCCCAGGGTGAACGGCCGCTTGGATTCGTAGAGGTTCGAAACTGACCTCCGCCTTGCCCAACAGGCCAAGTGGCTTCCCGGTCCCGATCCAGTCGCCGCCGATCCAAAGCAACGATACGCCAGCTAATCCCGCGGCGAACCAGTACCACTCAAGCTTTCTCTTCCAGACGGCCCATAGACCGTACGGGCCAATCCAAGCAATGACCTCAGGTCGGCCCATTACGGCCAGCAGCCCTGCCCCCCATGCCTGTCGTGCCCGGTCTCGCACGTGGGCCTCCACCGCTAGTAGCAGGAACAGCCCTGCAAGGGGCTCGGTCAGACCGCCGAGGAAGACTGTCACCCCCGGAAGCATTGCTACGCAGAGACTTGCAAACACTGCTGCTGGAAGTCCGGCGGCCCTCCGCCCCAAGCGCCAAGCCACGACTGGAATCATGAGCATGCCGGTCCGACTGATCCAGACCCACGCAAGTGGAGCGACCGACGGGCCAATCCAGTTGAACGGGATTGAGACGATCACGGGAAGGGGCTTCCACCCACTCGCCCCGCCGCTGTCAAAGCCCACTGAACTCTCAAACGCGAGTTGGCGTGCCCAGACTTGCCATGACCAAGGATCAAAGGTCGGCCGGTTGGCAATCAGCATTGTCAGTGCCGCCAGTAGGCCGCAGAGAAGCAGAGGAATCCAGCGCAGCAGTCTGTCGCGTGACGAGGCGTTCACGACGAGTAAGTCTGAGGCTCCGAGCGGACGATCAATGAAACCGGAACAAAGTAGCGGGGGCAGGATTCGAACCTGCGACCTTCGGGTTATGAGCCCGACGAGCTACCTGACTGCTCCACCCCGCGGCGTGACTTACGAGTGTAGTCAAAATGAACGCGATAACAAGCGGTGGGACAATTGCGCAGTCCGACAGGACCCCGCCGGACTGAGAACCCCGTCAACCGATGAAGTCGTGGAGAATCACGCCAATGGCTAGATGCTTCATAACTAGGACTCTCCCCGGCTCGTCAATTGAGCGTCTCAGCGGTGCTGGGCATGAGCTCGATATCTGGCAAGAGCGAATGCCTCCAACCACCGCTGAGTTGCTCTCGCGAACCGCCAGCGCTGAAGGCCTGCTCTGCATGCTTACCGACAGCATCACGGCCGAACTACTTGACGCAGCTACCGTCCTGAAGGTGGTGTCCACCATGGCAGTGGGGTGCGACAACATTGATCTGATCGCGTGCAGCGAGCGTGGCATTCACGTGGGCAACACGCCGGGAGTGTTGACCGATGCGACCGCAGACCTGACTCTGGCGCTGATTCTTGCTCTTGCTAGGCGCATACCCGAAGGAATCACAGCCGTGACATCGGGTGATTGGAAGACTTGGGAGCCGGACTTCCTGCTCGGGATGGAACTCCGGGACAGAACCCTTGGCATTGTCGGGTCCGGCCGTATCGGAAGCGCCGTCAGCGCACGAGCTCGAGCATTCGGAATGAACGTGATCCAAAGCGGCCGCCCAGACGGACCCAGTCCTGGTGTCCCGCTCTCAGATCTGCTCGGGCAAGCAGACGTTGTCAGCCTTCATTGTCCGCTGACGGAAGCCACGCGAGGTCTCGTCGACGCGGCCTTCCTCGCCACCATGCAGACCCACGCGCTCCTGATCAACACCAGCCGGGGGCAAGTGGTTGACCAAGCGGCCCTTGCCAGCGCACTGACCAGCGGCGGGATCGGCGGAGCGGCACTGGATGTCACCGACCCAGAGCCTCTGCTGCCTGATGATCCGCTGCTTGCCGCACCAAATCTAATCGTCATACCCCACCTCGGATCAGCTACAACACGGACCAGAGAAGCCATGTCATCCATAGCCGTTGACAATCTTCTGGCTGGCCTCGAAGGTAGCCCACTCCCGCACCCAGTCACATGAACCTCACTCCATCCGTCATAGCAACCGTTGATATCGGCACCAACTCGACCCGGCTGTTGGTCTGTTCGATCGATACCTCAAGCGAGGGTCGGCCAGTACTAGCCGACCTTGAGCGCCACTCGATAGTCACGCGCCTCGGTGACGGCGTCGACAGCAGTGGCAGACTGGCTCCAGAAGCCACGCAGCGTGTTCTGGACGTTCTGGACGGCTATATGAAAATCATCCAGCTCTACCCTGTTGCGGCAATGGGTGGAGTACTCACGAGCGCGGGGCGTGATGCGGCAGACGGCCTTGAGTTCTCTGAGCGGATCACCGCGGAGACTGGCATTCCAGTCCGGCTTATTGGAGGTGACGAGGAGGCGCAGTTGAGCTTTGCGGGCGCCACCAGCGAGGTACCGCAAGACGGAAAGAGACTCCTCGTTTGTGATGTTGGTGGTGGCTCTACAGAGCTGATCACCGGTCAAGTCGGCGAGCTGGACTTCCATGTCTCACTCCCAGCGGGAGTTGTCCGCCAGAGCGAGCGGCACTTGAAGAGTGATCCCCCAACCCCAGATGAACTTGAAGCCGCCGCGATCGAGGTCCGCGAGCTCCTTCAAGCCCAGGTGCCGGACTCGGTCCGCGGGTCTGTGGACGCTTGTATCGCAGTGGCGGGGACGGCCACGACCCTTTCTGCCATCGATCAGAGCCTTGAGCCCTACGATCCAGCGCGAGTCCACGGGTCGACGGTCACGCTCGAGCGGTCACGGGAGCTCCTAGGGCGCATTGCGAGCCTTCCCCTTGCCGAGCGGGTCAATGTGGATGGCCTCCACCCAGACAGGGCCCCCACGGCTGTTGCAGGCGCTGTGATCCTATGTGAGGTCCTCGAGGCGTTCGGCTTGGACCGGTTTGAGGCCTCCGAGCACGACATCCTTCGTGGTGTCGCCCTCATGCTTGCCGCCAGCAGCGACTAGTTCGGCCTAGAACCTCAGGCGAGGTTGCTGCGGCGCGGGTAGACGACCGTTGGGTCAGTCAACACATTCACGAGGGCAGGCTTGCCACTGCTGAAGGCACGCTCCAACGCAGGCCGCATTTCATCCGGCTTAGTGACGAGTTCCGCGTGGCCGCCAAGTGCTTCAACGACCTTGTCGTAACGAAGTTCCGGCTGGAGGTCTGCGGCCACTGAATAGCCGTAGAGGAACTCCATTGGGTGCTTCTCGAGTGCCCAAATCCCGTTGTTGCCCATCACACCGACAACTTGTACGCCGTGGCGCACGAGCGTGTCGAACTCCATTCCACTGAAGCCAAAGGCGCCGTCTCCGAGGAGAAGCACAACCTGGCGGTCAGGGTGAGCGATCTTGGCCGCGAGAGCCTGCCCGGGACCAGCTCCCAGACAGCCATAAGGGCCTGGGTCAAGCCATGAACCTGGAACGTAAGAGTCGATTACACGGCCGGCATAGGAGCCGAAGTCTCCAGCGTCAACGACCACAATGGCATCGCGATCAATGAAGTTCGCCAGCTCTTTGTAAAGACGCATCGGATGCAGCGGCGCGCGGGAGTCGTTGAGTTCCACGTCTTCCGCGGCACGCTTCTCAGCTTCTACCGCTGCGGTAGAAGCAAGCCATTCCTTGGTGTCAAGTGCTCCGCCAATGCCCTCACGGATTGCGGCAAGCGTTGCTGGCATCGCTCCATAGAGCTCAGCGGCGACCTCGCGTGGGTGCTCGCGCTCTGGCTTGGCCACGTCGAGAACGATCAACTTGGTTTCTGGGCCGAAGCTCGCGCCAAACCCGAGCCTGAAGTCCATTGGAACACCGATCACCAGCGCAACATCTGCGCCTTGGAGAGTTGCGCTGCGGGCACGGGAGCGGAAGATTGGGGAGTCAGCTGGGATCGATCCTCTAGCCATTCCGTTGACCGCTGCAGGGATACCAATCTCTTCACAGAGCTTGAGCAGCTCAACTTCGCCGCGTCCCCACCAGAGATTTGTTCCGGCCATTACGGCTGGTCGTTCTGCGTTCTTGAGCAAGTCGATGGCCTTGTCCAGTTCGGAGCCTGAAATCGCAGGGCCACTCCAAGGCGTTGGCGGAGTCGCGTCCGTCCCACAATCTGGCGCTGCTTGGAAGACAAAGTCCATTGGAAAGTCAAGGAAGGTTGGGCCCGATGGCGCTGACAGGGAAGCGTTCAGTGCCTCGTCAACCATTCCTGGGATCTCAGCGGTTGACATTGGAGTTCCTGAGAACTTCACGAGTGGGTCCACAAATGGGATGTGGTCGATCTCCTGAAGGGAGCCCATGCCCCATCGCATCTGAGGCGCCCTTCCGCCAAGCACGAGGATTGGGGACCGGTTCATAAGTGCCCCCGCGATACCGCTCATGCCATTGGTTACTCCTGGGCCGGCTGTGAGTGCCGCAACACCAGGCTGGCGGGTTACCTTGGCCCAGCCCTCAGCCGCAAAGACTGCTGTCTGCTCGTGGCGAACATCGACGATGTCGATGCCCTCGTCACGGCAGCCGTCGAAGATCGAAAAGATGTGGCCACCGGAAAGCGTGAACAGCTTGGAGACCCCGTAAGCCTTCAAGCGTCGGGCAATTAGCCGGCCGCCATGCAGTTCAGCTTCAGTACCTTCTGTGCCCGTCTCCTCAGTGGCGCTCATGCTGGTGAACCCTACCTCTACTCGGGAGAACTTGGTGCGACGCTCGGGTCGGGGTGATGACGCTGCCGGTCATGCCGCCAGGCGTTGAGCTCTGCCCCAAGCAGGATGAACAGGGCGAGCAGGTAGAACCAAGCTAGGACGATTACAAGGAACACCACGGTGGTTCCAAACCGCCAGACTGAACTGACGTTGGTCAGGTAGTACGGGAAGACGGCATCCGTGACCGCGATCGCCATCGTTGCCGCCAGCGCGCCGGGCCAGACTGCCTTCCAGGGAAGCCGACCGTTGGGCCCAAGTGCATAGATCGCCCATAGGGAGAGAAAGAGGATCAGGACACCAAGCCCCAGGGAGGTGACCAAGGCCGTACCGGGAACCGCATCAAGACCAAACGGCAAATCCCTTCGCACACCCGCCAATGCACTCTGGGTCGTAGGGACGACAACAGTCGCAGCCATGAAGATCACGACCAGCCAGAGCATCCCGAAGGAGAACCGCTTCTGGCGGAGCCAGCCTCGCGAGGGCAACGAGTAAATCCGTCCAAAGGCCGTATCGATGGACCCCCAGAAGCTCATCCCTGTCCAGAGGCTCAACAGCAACGCGATGATTCCAACGCTTGCGGTGCCGCTCCGGATTCGCGACATGAGCCCCTGCAGAGTCGAGTCAGTGGGGCCAGGGAAGATCGCCCTAAAGTCGCGGAGGATTGCGTCCTCAAACTCAGCAGACCCCGCTACCCGGCCGGCAACCCAGAGCGCGAGAATCGCAAGGGGGACAATTGAAATGGCAAGGTTGTAGGCAACCATGGCCGCCAAGCCGGTGATGTCATCCCGCCCAACGCGCGCCAGAGCCGGCTTAAGCCGGACTAGGAACTTGTGTCGGTCAGTCACTCGGGTGTTGTGCGCTCAACGGAGATATCGCCCATCAGAGGGCCGGGCGCCCCAGCGGCAACGTCTTCAAGATCCATACTTCCAAGGCCCGCGACAGCACTCAGCGCTCGGGGAGCCCAAAGGCGCACTTGGGTGCTCTTGCCTTTCATCGGGACTGCTGGCCGTTCATCAAAGCCACCGTGGTCAGTGGCGAGCCTTGAATATGTGGCTCCTGAAATCAGGATGGCGTCCCCTGTCGTCCGGGTTGCACGCTCGACGCGCTCAGCCGTGTTGACCGTGTCCCCAATGAC
>JBAXCW010000067.1:0-5899 GCA_037141275.1 Actinomycetes bacterium | reverse complement strand
GTTGGATGCCCGCTGGCCCATCTTGTCTTCCTTCTTGTCAACAACCACGCCTGCGTCGCGAGGGACAACGAATGCTGAAATGCCACGGTGGCCAGCGTCCTTGTCGGTCTTGGCGTAGACGGTGTACCAATCTGCGTACTCACCGTTTGTGATGAAGCACTTCTGACCGTTGATGACGTACTTGTCGCCCTTCTTGGTGGCAGTAGTGCGCATGCTTGCCACGTCGGAGCCGGCTCCTGGCTCTGTCAGGCAGAACGATGCAAGGAGTCCACCCTCACCGAGGCGGGTCAGGTACTCCTTCTTGGTTGCTTCGCTGCCGCCAAGCATTACCGGCGCAGCAGCAAGGCCGTTGCAGGAGAGTGATGTGCCGATGCCTGAGCAGCCCCAGCCCATCTCTTCCTCAATCAGAGTTCCTTCGAAGTAGGAAGCGCCTGGGCCGCCGTACTCCTCTGGGAGGTGGCTGTTCATCAGGCCAACTTCCCAAGCCTTCTTCAGGACTTCCTTGGGCCAGCTGCCGTCCTTGTCGTGAAGGTGAGCGACTGGGCGCATTTCCTTCTCAGCAAAATCATGAGCCATCTCGCGTAGTGCGCGCTGCTCATCTGTAAGTGTGAAATCGACCATTTTCCGACTACCTCCAGGGTTGGGGCGACGGGACCGGCCCGGGCGCCAAGAATATTGACTCGTGAGTCAACGAACTGAGCCCAAAGGTTAGCGGCTCAGGGCGGACGGCTCAATCCCCAACCAGCGCTCGGGCGCCAACCGTCACCAACCTACTTGCGTCAGGCGAACCAGAAGGTGACGCCGAACACGACGTAAAGCATCAACAGCTGCATCCCCTCAAACCAGGTTGAGCGGCCTCGGGCGGTCACGAATCCGGTCACGATCGCACCAAGCAGCAGGGCCGTGAGTTCATAGCCGTTGAAGACGAGGGCCATCGGGTGCGGCCCGATGACAACTGACGCCAAGGCCACCACTGGGGCTACAAAGAGAGCGATCTGAGCAGCTGAGCCAACGGAGATGTTGATTGCGAGGCTCATTTTGTCCTTCGACGCTACGGCCACGGCAACCCAATGCTCAGCAGCGTTACCAACAATCGCCACGACGACCACACCAATGAAGAACTCCGACGCTCCGAGTGAGCGGGCAGCCTGGTCAACTGACCCCACGAGAATCTCGCTCATCCATGCGACAAGGCCGCCCGATACTGCCAGCAGAACGACTGACTTCCCAAGGACCCAAGTCCCAGCAACCTTGCCCTGGGCCGGGTTGAAGATGTCCTTGTGGGTAACAAGGGAGAAGACCAGTCCGGCAATGTAGGTGAGGATCAGCACGACCGCAATGACAATGCTGAGCTGCTCAATCTTCCCAGTCCCAAAGTTGACGTCGGACTGACCAACCAAGGGCAGCGCGTGCCCACCTGGCTGAACAAGCTCCCAAAGCGCTGGCATCGTCAGGGCGACCACTGCCAGAAGCAGCATTCCTGATTGGGCGCTGGCCGCAGTTCGGTTGAAGGTTTGCTCCCCGCCCCTGTGCTGCTTGCGAAGCCCGCCGGCAAGCATCGAGGCCCCGAGCACCAGCAGTACGTTGCCAATCACCGAACCCACCAACGAGGCCTTGACCAGCTCATGAAGGCCGCTGTTGAGCGCAACCAGCGCAATGATCAACTCAGGGCCGTTACCAAAGGTGACGTTCATCAGCCCACCAACACCTGGGCCCGAACGGGCAGCGAGATGCTCAGTTGCACGGCCCATCACAGCCGAGCACGGAATCAGTGCCAGGGCTGCCGCGAGGAAGATCAGTAGCTCTGAGGCCTTGGCTTGGTCCAGCACAAATGCTGTCGGGATCAGCACGACGAGCGGGATCAGCCACTTAGGAAGCAACCCTCCGGGCAGGACCTCAATTGCGTCGTCATCCAGATTCATTTGGTCAACTCCTTCGAGCACTTCTTCGCCTCATCAAGGTTTCTGGCTGCAGCCACACACTGTTCAAAGCTCTTAGCTGCCTTCCCAACCCCATTCGCCCCCTTGGCGACTACTCCTGTGACCGCGCCGATCAGAGCGGACAGTTCATCGAATGGTCTTGCAGAGTGGGGAGTCTCAATCTTCTGTGGCACATTCAGCTGAGTGATGGTGGCACTGAAGCTAAGCGTCGTCGGCCGCTGTGCATCCACAGCACCGACCTCTACCGTGACTTCAATCTTCCTGAGGGCGTGATCAGCCTTGCCCGACCAAACGTTGATCTCCGCCTTCTTGACAGCGTCGGAGATCTTCTTCTGGACCTCCGCACTGATGCTTGGCACGTCGACAAGGCCTCCGCCCACAACCCCTGCCGCTCCCAAGAGAGACCCGAAGTCACCAACCAGCTTGCCGCCATCTACCCCGGCGCGCACATGCACAGTTTGCGTGCCACCAATGTCTTCATAACCGATGGTCTCTGGCTTCTTGAGCCAGTCCTGAGGCCTAAAGCCCACACGGTCCAGCAGTGACGAGGATGCCTTTGAGCCATCCCCTAAGTAGGACTTGCTGAAGGAGGACCAGATCGTGTCAGGCAGTTTGTAGTTGAGACCAGCCAATCCGAGCCAACCGGCTTTGCCATCGCTGGTGAACTCGATCTTGACGCTCCGTGACCCGAGGCCGAGACCGGTCGCCATCTTGAATGAGGGAACCGTGCCCTTTCCATTGCTTGAGAACGGTCCTTGAAGAGTTATCGACAGCTTCCCGCTGTCGCCAGTGAGGCCAGCGCCATCGAGATTGATGGCGGCGTCAAGTACCCCAGATGAGTATTTGTGCGGCTCGTCAAAGGTCTGTCGCAGAACAGTGGCGGCGTCCTCGGAAGGCTTGCCTGATGCCACCACAAACCACGCTGTGGCGCCCAAGATTAGGCCTGTCAAAGCAAGCAGAGTCAGCCAGCGGCCAATTGTCTTCTTCTGAGGGGGCTCCTGCACCTGGCCCGAGGCTAGCAGCGACCCTCTAGGATTGAGCCATGTTCCGCAGTGCCTTGACGGTACTTGCGGTTCCTCTGGCCCTGTTGACGCTGGTCACAGCATCTGGGGCAGAGGCGTCGCGACCACCACTCCTCCACACGGGAGCCGACGGCAGAATCACAGCCGTTAGTGACTCCCTGCCCGAAGACCTCCCCATCCTCGAGCAACCGGCTAAGGCAAACGCAGCAAGCCTCGGACGGGCTACCAACTCAAGCGTTGTCGGCTACGCAATCCGCCGCATGCTGGCTACCCACGCAATCACCAGCCTCCAAGCCTCCGATGCAACAGCCACGTGGACAGCTGCTGTGAGAACCCGGCGCAAGCTGCACGGGACTCCAGGGGCTGAGCTGGAGAACGTGATCGCAGCGATCGCAGCCATTACCAACCGCCATGCACTGACCCCAAGCCGCTTGCCCATGCTGATGCTCACCGCCAAGCGGAACACTGAGTTCTTCTCGCACGGAAGGACCCCCAATTACCACCAGCGAGTGACCTTTGACACAAGCGACCTAGTCTGGCAGTACTACCCCGGCCAAGGTCTACAGCTGCAAGTTCTGGCGACATTTGGCGTGGCCAACGGTCTCTGGAGGGCCAACCTCCCCGGGCACTTGCGCACCCTGCTTGATGAAATGCTCGCCCTGAGGGCAAACCGCGCCGGCGGCTCCGCTTGGGAGTACACCTTCAGCTGGGACGGTGGGTCGCCGCCTTGGACGAGCTCAATGTCCCAGTCGACAGGGATCCAGGCGATGGCTCGTGGCGCCGAGCTTCTGAAGGAACCCAAGTACCTCAGAGCAGCAAAGTCGGCTCTGGCCATCTTCGCGCACCCCACCCCGAGCGGAGTGCGCGTGAATACTGCGAGAGGCCCGTGGTATGTCATGTACTCATTCGATGCATCCGGTCGAATCCTCAACGGTTTCCTCCAGACACTCGTAGGACTCAACGAGATGGCCGTACGTGGCAGTAACAGCACCGCCAGCAGACTCTTCAACTCCGCAGAGCCAGTCGCCCGGGCCGCCATTCCCGACTACATAAGGAGCGGCTGGTCGTACTACAGCCCGGGAGTCTGGTCCACAACTAGCTATCAGTCCCTTACCGCAGGGTTCCTAGACGAGCTCTGTCAGAGGACACTCCAGCCCATCTACTGCAGATCGAAGGCCCGCCTCGACCGTTTCCCTGCCGCACCGCCACGACTTGCTGTTCGGACGCACCGTGTCGCGACAGGGAAGCCGTCGGACATGACCATCTGGATCTCAAAGCCTGCCTCGATCTCCATCACGGTCAGGGTGGGTCGGAGACTTCTGAAGTCGTTCCACGCTGATTGGTCTCCCGGTTACCACCGCTTGGAGAAAGTCCCAATCCCCCATGTTCCCGGCACCCTCAGGGTCCGTGTGGTGGCCGTTGATTACACGGGACATTCCGCAACCGTGACCGGCACCGTCCAAGCAGTCCACCACTAACCCTTCTACCGTTCAGCGATGCCCGAACCCAGAGACTCCGAGGCGTTGGCAGCCCTGATGACGCTCGCGACGCGCTTGCGTGACACAGCCTCCGCAGTCGCATCAAGAGCAGACGCGGCCGCATCGGGCACGGTTGGGCGGCAACAGCCCACAGACGAAGGCCCTGACGACCCATGGAACAGTGCTGACTTCGGAGCGATGGCTGACTTCTTCAGGTTGCTTGGTGACACGGTGCCCCAAGAGCTGCGAGCTCGCTTGGAAGGCTCCACCAGAGAGGCGCTGATGGCCCTCCGAGCACTGATCGACTGGTACTTGGAAAGGCCAGATCCCGCCGTCGATGGCGAGTCGTTCGAAGACAGCGCCCCAGCGTCGTAGACTCAGCGGCAGATGCCAAAAGCAACAACATGGGTCCTGACGTCCTCGCCGGACAACCACACCGCCACGCGCGAGACCGGGTTCACTGTCATCGGCCTCAAGGAGCGAAACCGCAAGCGTGCAGAGCGGATCGAGCCCGGTGACAGGATCGTTCTCTATCTGACAAAAGAGATGACCTTCGGAGGATCCATCACGGTCACGGGCGAGATGTACGAGGACAGGAAGAAGATCTGGCCTGGCAAGCCGGGAAACCCAGACCCATACCCGTGGCGCTTCCCGACCGAGCCAGAGGTTCAAATTGATCCCGACAGCCATGTACCTGCTGAGAAGCTAAAGGACAAGATGCAGCACATCCTCAAATGGCCAGCAGACCACTGGAAGCTGGCCTTCCAAGGGCAGATCCGCGAGGTAAGCGACGCCGACGCCAAGCTGCTTCTCAAAGAGCTCCGCGCGGCCAGCCGTGGCTGAGAGCGAGCAAAAGGACCCTTTCCTCAACAGGGTCGGAGCATCAGTCATCAACGGCTTCCGCCGTGCAGGCAAGTCGTGGGGAGGCCTGGACTCAAATCAGCGGTTGGCCGGCGCTGCCTCCGCCCTACTCCTCGCCACGCTCTTGCTCCCATGGTTCCAACACACACAGTTTGACCGGTCAGGACAGCCCCAGACGCTCACGGTCAGTGGCTTGGCAGCATTCACCTTCGTTGAAGCCTCAGTACTCCTCGTCTGCTGCGCGATCCTTGTGATGCTGTTCGCCCGAGGCGAACAGCGTGCCTTCCACCTCCCGGGCGGGGACGGCTCGATCATCGCGCTGGGCGGCGGCTGGTGCCTTCTGCTGCTCAGTACACGAGTACTGGTCTACCCGCCAACGCACGTCGGCGCGGATACTGGAATCAAGTGGGGCGTTCTCGTGGCGATAGCAGCCGCAGTTGCTGTGCTTGGAGCTGGACTCCGAATGCGGGCCCTCCATATCCCCGAGCCTCCGCAGCGCCGAAGGACAAGGGTCCCAACTGCCACACCACCTCCTGAAGCCACTGTCGCGGACGATCAAGACAAGCGCAAGATGCACTTCGGTGGCATTGAAGCCCCC